>JBEGJD010000301.1:0-3048 GCA_041184765.1 Verrucomicrobiota bacterium
GGTCATCACCACGTGGCCGCTCGCCAAGGTGGAACGTTGGCTTGCCGACCGCGGGCGCCGCTGACGGCGCCGACAGCCGGTCGGGGCTTGCCGATGGGGCCGGCGGGCGACCACGTTGTTGTCTGCCGGTCTGGCTCGGGGAGGGCGGGAGCGGCTTCTTCCAATGACCCAAGGTTTCCTTCGTTTCCTTTTTCTTTCCTGCGCCGTGTTCGCTTCCGGCTCGCGGTTGGCGGCGGAGAATTACGCGATCACCACGCTTGTGGGCACCGGCAACACGTCAGGCGCGGCTGACGGCACGCCCGGCTCATTCCGCAATCCTTACGGGATCGCGATCGATTCCGCCAAAAACCTCTACGTCTCCGACACGCTCAACAACACGATCCGGAAGATCACGCCGGCCCGGGTGGTGAGCACGTTGGCGGGTACAGCCGGTCTCTTTGGTTCGGCGGACGGCGCGGGCGCGGCCGCGCGCTTCAACTTCCCGCTGGGGCTAGCCGTCGATGCGTCGGGCAATGTCTTCGTGGCGGACGCGAAGAACTCGGTGATCCGCCGTATCACCCCCGCCGGCGCGGTGACCACTTACGCCGGAGCGCCGTCCCAATTCGGTTCCGCCGACGGTCCGGCCGCCAGTGCGCGGTTCTTTCTGCCGTATGGGGTCGCGATCGACGGAGACGGTAATTTGTACGTCGCCGACTCGGGAAATCACACGATCCGAAAAATCACCGCCGCCGGCGTCGTCTCCACGCTGGCAGGTTCCGCGATGCAGTCGGGTTTTGTCGACGGCACCGGTTCCGCCGCGCGTTTCAACTCCCCCTGGGGTATCTCCGTGGATCGCTCGGGGGTGCTCTTTGTTTCCGACAACCAGAACAACGTGATCCGCCGGGTGACCACCGCAGGTGTGGTTTCGACTTTGGCGGGCAATGCGACCGGATCCTCCGGTGCACAGGATGGTGCGGGTGGCGCAGCGCGCTTTGACCAGCCGCGCGGACTGACCGCTGACGGGGCAGGCAACATTTTCGTGACGGACTACGGTAACAGCACCCTCCGGCAGATAACCGCCGCGGGCCTGGTCTCAACCATCGCCGGTGCCGCCAAGATCATTGGTGACGCCGATAGCGTAGGTTCAAATGCGCGGTTCTATGATCCAACCGATGTGGTGGCTGACGGATCAGCCCTCTACGTGGTCGACTCGTCCAATAATCTCATCCGCAGAGCCGTGCCGGCGAGTCAGGCGGCTTTACCCGTGATCTCGCTGCAACCGGCTTCACAGGAGGTGAGCGAAGGCCAGTCGGTGACTTTTCGGGTGACGGCGGTGGGGGCCACGGCCTATCGGTGGCTCCGTAACTCCGCGACCATCGACGGCGCGACGGCTTCCTCGTTCACCATCGCCGCGGCTCAGGCCGCCGATGTGGGGGTCTATTCGGTCCGCGTGATCGGGGCGGGAGGATCGGTCGATTCCGAGCCCGCCTCGCTGCTCACGATGCCCTCCGATTACGGAGCCATCCGGCTCACGCAACGCCCGCTAAGCGTGAATGCCGCCGTGGGCGAGGCAGTGACGTTCTCTGTCGCCGCTTCCGGCGCCTCGCTCGCGTACCAATGGTCCAGGGCTGGAGCCGATCTCCCCGGAGCCACGCGCGCTTCCTACAGCCTGAACTCGGTGCAGGGCTCGGATTCCGGCACCTACACGGTGCGTATCACCAGCGGCACGAGCTCGGTCTCGGCCTCCGCCAAGCTGCAGGTGTTCACCTCCGGTCCGCCGAGTCTCACCATCGTCACTCAGCCGACCGGCGCTGCGTTGGCTGTGGGGCAGCCGCTGCGGCTTTCGGTCGCCGCCACCGGCAGTGTGGAGTTATCCTACCAGTGGCTGCGCAACGATGTCGCCCTTTCCGGCGCAACGGCGGCCGTTTACTCCGTCGCCGCGGTGCAGGCTTCGGATGCCGGAACCTACCGCGTGCGGGTGAGCGGCGGGGGATTGAGTGAATTGAGCTCGGCCGCGACCGTGACCGTGAGTTCACCGGTTTCCGGGCCGAGTGCGCGGCTGACGAATCTTTCCGTCCGCACTGCCATGGCCGCCAACCAGACTCTGATTGTGGGCATGGTCGTGGCCGGAGGAGGACCGCGGGATATTCTGGTGCGGGCCGTGGGTCCGGCCTTGGCCGCCTTCGGGTTGGGAAACGCCATGGCCGACCCCCGGCTTGATTTGTACAACGGGGCGACCCGCATTTTCACCAACGACAACTGGACGGCCAACCTGGCTCCTACTTTTTCGGCAGTCGGTGCGTTCGGCCTTTCCGAGGGCAGTCGTGACGCGGCGTTCCTGCAGCCGATCGATGGTGCGCGTTCGATCTGGGCGCAGGGAAGCGGACCGGGCGTCGTGTTGGTCGAAGCCTACGACACCGGGTCCACCAACAGCCCGCGGCTCGTCAACATGTCGGCCCGAAACCTCGTGGGAACCGGCGATGATATCCTTATTGTGGGATTCAACGTCGGCGGCGTCGGTAACAAGCAGCTCCTTATCCGGGCCATCGGTCCCAAGCTTGCCGGCTTCGGTGTGACGGGCATTTTGGTCGACCCCAAGGTCGAGCTTTACCGCGGCGACGTGAAAATCTCGGAAAACGACAACTGGGCATCGTCGTTGGCGGCGACCTTTGGGGCGGTGGGCGCCTTCGGGCTCGACGCGGGCAGCCGCGATGCCGCGCTTCTGGCGGATCTCGCGCCCGGTAGCTACACCGTCTGGGTGCGGGGCGCCGACGGTGGCACCGGCGAGGCTTTGGTCGAACTCTACGAGGTGCCTTGAGCCGAGGCGCGTTGGCGCACGGCAATCCGGGCTGGACTCACTCTGACCCGCGGACAGCTTCGCCCTCATGGCCAAGTCCGCGCGCATGACCCTCTGTTCCTTCTGCGGTAAGTCGCAGGCGGAGGTGAAGAAGATCATCGCGGGCCCGGGCGTTTACATCTGCGACTCCTGCGTCGGCGTCTGCAAAACGATCATCGACCGCGAAGTGAAGACGCCGGCCGTCGACGCGAAGCCGGCCTTCCGGCTAGTGA
>JBEGJD010000302.1:0-4242 GCA_041184765.1 Verrucomicrobiota bacterium
CCGCTCGGACACGCCGGCTCGCACGCGAGGCAACCGAGGCAGCGGTCGATGTGCGGCTGCGCGGCCTCGAGCGGCAGCGTCCCCTCCAGCACCTGCTTCATCAGCACGATGCGGCCGCGGGGCGAATCCATCTCCTGACCCAATTCCTGATAAGTCGGGCACGCCGCGAGACAGAAGCCGCAATGCACGCAGGTCTGCACCGCCTTCGCCATCGGCTCACCCAACGCACCGTGCTCGTCCGGTTTGATCGTGTGCAGCATGGTCAGTCCTCCAGTCCCGGAAATCGTCCCGCCGGATCCAGCGCGGCCTTGACCGCGCCAGCGACCGCGCTGTCCCGCCGCGGTCCGGGCCACAGCGGTCCTTTGCCCCTCAGGAGCACGCCGCGCCACGGGCACTCCGCCGGCGCTTCAGTTCCGGGCCACGAAACATAACCCACGTTGCCTGCGGCGCCGATCCGGGCCCGGGCGCCCGGCTGGGCGGCGACCCAATTCGCGAACGCCGGCCCTTCCGAGGGCGTGAGCGGAAACTTCCCCCACGCCCCGGCCGGATGCATCCAGCGAAACTCGGCCGCATCGCGCCACCAAGCAGCCGCCTCTTCCTCCCCGAGGATCGCACCGCCGAAGCGCTCCGTGAGTTCCTTCGCCAGCGCCCCGACCGCCTCATGCGGGGCGCCGAACCGCGTGAAGACGAACGGCTCGCCTACCAAGCTTTCGACCGCATCGAGTTCCCAGCGGCCACGCCCCATTTCCGCCAGCAGCCGCGTTTTCGCCGCTTCGTCGGCCGCCGGCAAACGCAGGGTGCGCCACGCGAGCGGACGCGGGAAAACCTTGAACGTGACCTCCGCCAGCACGCCGAGCCGCCCCGCGCTGCCGACCATGAGTTTCGGCACGTCGAAGCCGGCGGCGTTCTTCACCACCTTGCCGCCGAGCCGCAGCAGGCGTCCGTCGCCGGCAACAAAACGCACTCCGAGGATGAAGTCGCGCAGTCCACCGTAGCGCCAACGGCCGGGACCGTTGATCCCCGCCGCCACCGCACCGCCGAGCGTCGAGCCTGCCTCAGCCAGCACGGGATCGAACGGCAGATACTGCCCGCGTTCGCCCAGCGCCGCCCGGATGTCACGCACCGGAGTACCCGCCAAGGCCGTGAAGGTGAACTCGCTCGGCTCGTACTCCGTGATGCCCGCGAGCTTCGTGGTCGAAATGCGCACGACGTCCGCAGACACCGCCGACAACCGCGGCTTGGTGCCCGCGCCCGTGGCGATCACCCGCGGCGCGGAGCGGACCGCCGCCGCCAATTCCTCCACCGTAGCAGGTTGGAGCGTCGTGCTCATTCGCGCGAGATGACGCCGGCCTTTTCCAGCGGATGCAGCCCGGAGTGAGCCAGCGCGGGCGCGCCCTTTTCGGGAAACATCTTTCCGGGATTGGCGATGCCTTTGGGATCGAAGGCGGCGCGGATGCGCTTCAGGCACGCGATCTCCTCCGCCGCGAACATGTCGGGCAAATAGTCGCGCTTCTCCACCCCCACCCCGTGCTCGCCCGTGATTGAGCCGCCCATCTCGACGCACATGCGAAGGATACGACCGGCGAGTTCCTCGGCCCGCTGCAGGGCGCCCGGTTAGCGGCCGTCGTAGAGGATCAGCGGGTGCAGGTTGCCGTCGCCCGCATGGAACACGTTGGCGCAGCGTACGCCCATCTCGCGCGACCAGCCGTTAATGAGGCGGAGCGCCTCGCCGAGGCGGCGCCGCGGCACCACGCCGTCCTGCACGATGAAGTCGGGCGAGAGCCGGCCCACCGCGCTGAACGCGCTCTTGCGGCCTTTCCAGATGGCCATCCGCTCGGCGGCGTCGCGGGCCGGCCGCACTTCGACGGGCCGGCTGGCCGCGAGCAGGGCGTCGAGACGCGTGCGGTCGGCCGCAACAACCTCCCGCGGTCCCTCCAGCTCGACGATGAGCACCGCCTCGCACCCCGGCGGATACTCCGCGTGCACCGCCGCCGTCGCCGCCTCCAGCGCGAGTTTTTCCATGATCTCTATCGCGCCCGGCAGCAGGCCGCTCGCGACGATCGCCGCCACCGCGTCGCCCGCCTGTTCCAAGGTGGCGTAGCCGGCGAGCACGGTGTGGAAACACTCGGCGCGGGGGAGCAACTGCAGCGTGATCTCCAGCGCCACACCGAACAGGCCCTCGTTCCCCACAAACAATCCGGTCCAATCCGGCCCGGCCTGCTCGCGGCTCCCGCCGCCGAACTCCACGACCTCACCCGTCGCGAGCACAGCCTTCAGGCCGAGTACGTGGTTGGAGGTCATGCCGTACTTCAGGCAATGGGCCCCGCCCGCGTTGAAGGCCACGTTGCCGCCGATCGTGCAGATCGGCTGGCTGGAGGGATCGGGTGCGTAGTGCAGACCGTGCGCCTGCACCGCGGCCGTCACGGCGGAGTTGATCACCCCCGGCTCGACCACCGCGATCCGCTCATCGAGGTCGATCTTCCTGATGCGGTTGAGGCGGTTCAGCGCGATGACAATGCCACCGGCCACCGGCAACGAGCCGCCCGAGAGGCTTGTGCCGCTACCGCGCGCGACGAAGGGCAATCCCTCCGTGTGGCAAAACCGCACGAGCGCGACGACCTCCTCCTGCGTCTCCGGCACCACGATCGCGAGCGGCCGCGTCTGGAACGCCGTCAACGCGTCACTCTCGTAGGCCGCGAGCTGCGCCGGTCCGTCGAGGATCCGGCCGGCCGGCACGACCGCACCTAGGCGGCGGAGGGCGGGGTGCGGCTCGGAGCGGGTCATGCGGGTGGAAAAAGCTCACAAGCCGCGGCGGCGGCTGACGAGCCTGCAGTTGCGGGAAAGCGAAGGGACCGGTGAGGAACCTTTCACCACACGCGGCCGGCACGCTGCGCCTCGATCGCCCGTTGCGCCGGCTCATCCAACTCCGGCAGGAAATCCAGACCGGTGCGGCGTTCGATCTCGTCGATCGTCGTCAGGTAACGCGCGGGGTCGGCCCCCTCGGGCGCGTCCTGCGGAACCAGAAAGGCCAAGGTGCGCAGCTTACCGTCCTGCTCGTCGATGATGATCTTGAAGAAGGCGTCGGGCACGGCGACGCCACCCCGGAGCGTGCGCGGTGACGGGCCGAAGACGGGACCGGTGATCACCCAAACCTCACCGTAACGCGCCGGGTAGCTGGTCGCGATGCGCATCTCGAGTTCGCGCCAGAGCCCGGCGTTCAGCATGTGGCGCTGCGGCGTGATGTTCGACATCAGGAAGGTTTCGCGCTGCGCGGTCTCGCCGTAGCGCGTCGCGATCGCGAAATTCGGCGCCATGTGTCCCCGGTCGTAACCACTACCGGAGTACGATTCGGAACCGACCCGCGAGGCCGTGCGGCGGTCTACGTCGAACTTCTCCGGCCGCGCCTTCGGCGTCGGGATGCGCGGCAGGTCACGCATGTGGTACGCGACCCAGCGGGGATTGCGCAGCCGCTCGCTGTAGCCGACCACGTAGCCGCGATTGGTCAGAAGCCGCAGTTCCTCGCCGTCGCTCAACTTTAGCTGAGGCGCGCCGCCGTACACGATGGTCTTATCGCCGGGAGCGACACGTCCGGAGGCCGAATCAGCGTAATAAAGCTGCCAGACGTCCCAGGCGATCTCGAGGAAAGTGACGTTCTTGTCGCGCGCGAACGCGCCGTCGACGAGCCGCCGCACCTCCGACTGACGACCCTCGGGCTGGAAAACATACCACCCGCCGAGGAGGCCCGCCGTCGCGAGGTTGGAGATAAGCAGCCAGCGCAGCACCGCGGGCGGCAGCGGCAGGCGATGAAGGGGGATCGGGCGGCGCATGGTGGGAATTCCGGCGCGACGGATCCTCGACCGAGAGGTCGTTCGGGCGGCGCGCTCCGGGAGAGAGGAAGGAAAGCGAGAGGGAGTGAGGGGTGGTTAACTGGAATTTATTCCCGAGAACACGATTACCGGGCATCGAAGGTCGAAAGAGGAATCGACCGTGCGGGGTATTTCAACCGCGGCGCCGGAACCGCTCCCGAGGAATTTCTGCTGCAAGCGCGCGCCACCGGCACCAGCCTCTCTCCGCTCTCCCCATGAAACTCCTCACCCCACTGCTCGCCCTCGCCCTGACCGCCACCCTCGCCGCCGCCATCCCCGGCGTGAAGATGCCGCCCGAGGACGGTAAACTGCGCATCATCGCGTTCGGCGCCCATCCCGACGACTGCGAGATCCAGGTCGCCGGCACCGCGGCGCG
>JBEGJD010000303.1:0-2851 GCA_041184765.1 Verrucomicrobiota bacterium
GTAGTAGGACGCGGACCCCTGGTTGCCCGGGAACTGGACGAAGGGAGGGTCGAGATCGAAAAGGTTGTTCACCCCGAGCGTCCACCGTGTGCCGGCGAACCAACGACGCCACCCGGCGCCCCTTCCGGACTGCTCGTACGGCAGGTCGTAGGTGGCCTGCAGGTTGAAAGTGAGTGAGCTCTCCACCGGCAGGTTCTGCGAATCCCGGAACGACTCGGTGTAGCGGGCCGAGAGCGTCGAGGACCACGCATCCTTCCGCCATCCGAGGCTGCCGCTGCCGCGGAACTTGGGGATCGTCGTGGTGTAGAGGTTCATGCTGTCCAGGAGGTCGATGACGGGCTGCCCGGGACGGGCGCGCTGCTTGAACTCCCGCGTCTGGGTCGTGCGCACCGTAAAGTCGATCGTGCCCAGGCGGCGCAGCGGAAACGAATACCGCGTGGCGGTGTCGAACGTCTGCGTCCAGAGATTACCGACATTCGTGCGCCGGACGTCGACGCGCTGAATCTGACCGGCCCATCCGAGCGCGGACTCGGCGGCCGTCGGCGGATCGCGCAAGACGCGCCCGGGGTACTGATCCTCGAACAGCAGCAATTCGCTGATCGTGGGCACGTTGTTCCCGTTGATGCGCTCGGTGAACGCGTAATCGAGGGTGACGTTCAGTCCCTTGGCGAAGCGCGGTTGCAGAATAAGGCCGAAGTTGGCCGTGCGGGTCTCGGTCGGCTTGAGCTCGAAGTTGGGCCCGGAAACCTGCTCGTAATCGCCCACAAAGTTGTTGCCCCGGCGCGGGTCCCGAACGGTGGAACCGACCACGTCGACCACACGTTCGGTCCCGATGACGAGCGAGTCGCTGAATGGGATGGTGCCTTGCTGCCACGAAAAGCGGAAGCCGATGTCGCGGACCGGCGAGATGCGCGTGGCGTAGACGGAGGAGTAATAGGGCTGCACGTACTGCAGGTCGACCCGGCTGATCGCGTAGGACAGCTCAAGTCCATGCAGTTTCAAAGGTGACCACTTGGGACCAAACACCGGTAGAACCACCTCGCTGCCCATCCGGCGATCCTGACGCTCCGTGGGTACACCGGAACTCGTGCCGGAGAGCGGCGACCCTCCCAAGGAAACGAGAAACGCGTCGTCGAACCAGTTCTTGAAGGAATTGGTGTAGGTCTGCACGGACCACTCGCCGACGAGCGAGGCGCGGATGCGGCCGGCCGGCAGGTCGAAGGCCTCGCCGTTCACGCGCAGGATACCGTTGGACATGAGAACATAATCGCTGTTCTTGCGGTAGCTGGAGTTCGGCAGGAATGCCGCCGCCGCGAGATTCGGGTGGGCATCGTGGTCGGCGAGCGGGCTGTAGTAGGCGGCGGCCAGCGGCCGCGTGGGCGCCAGGGTGTTGATCGCATTCAACATCTGGATCGTCAGGTAGCCGACACTATACCGGCGGTTGTAATCGCCGGAGACGTCGAAGGCCCACTTCCATGGGCGGTCGAGAAGATTGAGCGTTCCGTTGAGGCCGAAAACGAGACGCACCGTGCCGTTCTCGGTGGCGCGTCGCGTGCCGGGAAGGTCATTGGCGCGATGCCAGACGGAGATGCTCTGGCCGGGATACCCCGGCACCACCCCCGTCCGGAAGGGATTGCGCGGATCGGCCAGACCCAGAGTCACTTGGCTGGAGGCGGCCGGCGACTGCGTGTAGGTCCGGTTCAGGTCGAGTCCGAGTTCAGCGTAACCGTTCAGAAGCCGCGGCACGAACTCGTGGTTGTAGGTGGCGTTGAGCGAGGCGCGCTTCGACGGGGAAAACAGCGGAAACTCCGCGTAGGACTCGCTGATGTCGTAGCGGTTAACGGTCGCGACGAACGAAGCGGGCGTGAGATTGGTCCCGTCGCTGCCGCGCGGGATCTGCGCGAACGTCGCCGCCGGTCCGCCTCCCGGAAAGTTCAAGGGGGCGATCTGCCCGGCGGCATTGCGACCAACGATAATCCCTGGACGCGAGGGAAACACGCTTTGGGCGCCGCGCGACGACCAGTTGGCGAAGCTGGCGGCGTCAGTCGGCACCGGAATGCGGTCCAGTAGCCGGCGGTAGAGCGGGCGGTCGCCGTAGGGCATGTTGTCCCGCAGGACCGCGTCGAACGTCCAGGTGAGCTGGGATTTCCCCCCGCGGAAGCTACGACCCTCGGTGTAGCTGAACCGCTTCTCGCCAGCGCCGCCGTGCATCGACGCGCCAAACTGCAGGGTAAACTCACGGCCGACAAAATCCTTGCGAAGGATGATGTTGATCACGCCGCCCTGCGTGTACGTGCCGTAAATTCCCCCCGCCGCTCCGGGCAGGACCTCGACTCGTTCGATGGCGGAAAGGGGAAGCCGGGTGAAGTCGGGTCCGCCGCCCTGGGATTCGCGCACGATCGGCATGCGGCGACCATTCACCAGGATGGTGGTTCCCGCGTTGCCGAGTCCCCGCAGGTCGACGCGCGAGGTCGGCGTGTTGCCGCCGAACGTCAGAAACCCGTCATTGCCGGCGATCATCGTGGTATCCGCCTGCATGATCGCCACCTGGGGCAGATCGCGAAAGAGCTCGTTGATGTCGGTGGCCCCCACCCGCTCGATCTCGAGCCGGTCCAGCACCGTGTAGTAAATGGCCTGGTTCTCGTCGCGCGGAATGATGCCCTGGTTCACCAGACCCGAGGTGCGCGTCTCCACAACCTCGTATTTCTGCAGCTTCACCTCGCCTTCGGCCGCGTAAAACCGGGATGGCGCGACGAGCATCGCGAGCGCGGCGGCCGCCAGCGCCGCCCCAAGGGTCGGAGGGAAAAACGTGCGTGAATCCCGCGCGGGACGCCGGAGGGATGAGACCGTG
>JBEGJD010000304.1:0-10949 GCA_041184765.1 Verrucomicrobiota bacterium
CGCCGGCACCGTCTCGGGACACGCCCTCAGCCAGGCAAAGGGCCGGAAGGCCTCGATGCGCTCTTGTCTCCCGCCATCCGCCGTCTCGTGCGTGCAATGGACGCGCCCCGCGTCGTCGACCCAGACCCCGCAGAGCGCGCCGGCCACGATCGGAGGCGGCTCAGAACGGCCGCGTGTACACCATCAGCACCGCGACAAACGAAAGGATGATCGCGACCAGCGCGAGGGTTCCCGCCGCGCCGCGCTTGCGGTAGCCCATGCCGGCCAGGGCTGAGAGACCGAGCCAGCAGACCAGCTTCACGAAGATCCAGCCCGGCCAGCCGACCGCGAGCTTCGCCTGCAGACCGAAGCCGCCGATCAGCACCAGCAGGCTGGAGATACCCGTGATGATCATCACCTTCTTCCGCGACTCCGCCGGCGCGGCGAACGCGTAGAAAGTGTAGCCCGTGAGAACGAGCACCGAGACGACGTGAAGGACGTGGTAGAACGTGGGAGACATGCCCGCCAACTGAACGACGGTTCAACGCCGCGTCCAACCCATTCGCCCGTTTTTGTCCGCGCCCACCTGCCTCATTCCGGCAGTTCGCGGTCCTTGGTCTCGGGCGCCCAAATGACGAGAAACGCCCCGACCAGGTAGATTACCGCGAGCACGGCGCCCGCCCGCGCGAAACTGCCGTCGAACGCCTTCATCAGCGTCGCCGTCTGGAGTCCGCCCACCGCCGCCACGATGCGGCCGAAGTTGAACGCGAACCCTTGTCCGGTCGCTCGCACCGAAGTCGGGAAGAGCTCCGGGAAGTAGAGGGGGAAGAAACCGTAGAACGCCGCGGTGATCGCCCCCGCGAGGAACGCGGCGAAGAGGAACGAACTGTCGAACGAGGAGTGCCCGAGGTAAAAGTATAGAGCCGACGCGAACGATCCCACGCACAGCGCCACGTAGGTGGGCCGCCGCCCGAAGCGGCCCGCGGCGAGGGCCGCCAGAATCGTGCCGACGATCGCGCCGATGGACGTGGCCATCTGGGTCTTCTCTTTCGCGAAATGCTTCAGGGTTGCGGTGTCGGGCATCAATTGCCCCGCCCAACGCGGCGCCCATTGGATGGAACCCCAGGTTCCGAGGAGTGCCACCGCGGCGAGTCCGGCGCCGAGCAGCATGCTTCGCACGACTTTCCCCCGCGCCTCCTCCGATAACGCACCGGCCGCGATCGCGCGCCCCAAGTACTGACGCACCGGATGCAGATAGCCAAAGAGCGCCACCACCAGGCCAACGATGGTGATGACCGTGGCGGCTCCGGCGCCGAGCCCGCCCGCCGCCGGCGACCACGCCCAGATGATCACGAGCGCCGCAATGCAGCCGACCATCACGCCCAACAGATCCGAGTTGCTCCAATGCGAGGTAGCCCCGCGCGCCTTCTCCTCCTGCCATTTTTCGGATTCCCGCACCGACATGCGGATGAAAAAGATCAGTAGCGCCGGAAACGCCCCGCTGATCATCAGAAAGCGCCACGCGGAGTTCGCCAGCAGGCTGGCGGTCGTCGCGTCCGAGAGGCCGATGCCCTTCAGGAAAACCTCCACGTTTCCGATGAATCCGCTCAGGCCGATGCTCAAAAGCGCCACCAGCAGGTAGCCGACGTTGGCCGCCGCGCCGATGAGCCCGGCGATCAGCGCACGGGATTTTCCGGGCCAAACCTCATTGACCAGAGCCACGCCAAGGGACCACTCACCGCCCATGCCGAGGGAAGCGACGAACCGCAGCGCCGCGATGTGCCAGGCCTCGGTCGCGAAACCGCAAAGCCCCGTGAAGATCGCGTAGGTGAAGATGCTGAGCGACATCGCCCGCACCCGGCCGATCTTGTCGCCTAGCCAGCCGAAAAGCACCCCACCCGTCGCCGCGCCAACCAGAAATACGGCGATGATCGCTCCGAACCACTTCGCCGTGTCGGCCTCCGGGGCGCCCGCGCCGAGCAGGTCGCGCAACGCCGGCTGCCCGATCAACGGGAAGAGGCCCATCTCGAAGCCGTCGAACATCCACCCCAGCAGGGCGGCGATGAGGGCGGGATAGACATTTCGTGACGAGGCGGACTTGGCTTCCATGGATCGGGGCGTTGGGTGAGGAACTCGGGTTCACGACCGGCGACGGGCGCCGATGCGATGGACGAGCGACCAAGTCAGACGCGTCGGACCCATGCAAGCCCGCGCGCCACGCACGGATCGGGACTGGCGGCCGCCGTGTTTTTCGCGCATCGGTTCCGGCTTCCCTCCTCCATCGTGAACAAGACCGCCGTCCGCGACGCCATCCTGGCGGAACTCCGCGCCGAACTCGACCGCCAGCGAGCGGCCGCCGAACTCGCGCGCGACGAGGCCATCAGCGAGGAAAGCCGGCCGGAGAACAAGTGGGACACCCACAGCCAGGAGGCGGCCTACCTCGCGGAGGGTCAGGCGCGCCTCACCCGCGAAGTCGGCGAGGCCGTCGGGCTGATTGCATCCCTTCCATTACCGGAATTCCGCGCCGACGACCGCATCGCGCTCGGCGCGCTCGTGCACGTCGACACCGGGCGCGGTGCGGCCGCCTACTTCCTTGCTCCGCGCGCCGGCGGGGTGGAAGTAACCGTCGAGAGTCGCACCGTGCTGGTGGTAACTCCGCAGTCCCCTCTCGGCCGCCAACTCCTTGGACGGCGCGCCGGCGAGGAATTCACCCCGCCGGGGCCCGCGCGTTCCAAGCCCCAGCGGATATCGGCCGTCGCTTAACTATGTCCATTTCGCGCTTCGTGTTCACGTTGGCGATCGCGTGTCTAGAGGTCGTTCTGCACGCCGCCGTACCCACCGAACTCACCGCCGCCCTTGCCGCTTTCCGGCAGGATCCCCCACCGGGATGGTCCTACACGCAGACCATCTCATCGGGCGGAAAATCCACGGTGGAGCGCTGCGACGCCGCCCGCCCGGAGTTCGCCCGCTGGACCTTGGTGCAGAAAGACGGACGCTCCCCGAACGAGGAAGAGGCACGCACCTACCGTGAGACGCGCACGCAGCGTTCCCGCGCCGGCACCGCCCCGCGCCTCGCCGAGCAACTCGACCTTAACACCGCCCGGTTCGTCTCGCAGGACGACGCGCGCGCGACCTACGAATGCCGGTTGAAGCCCGCGGACTCCGGCGACCGCACCGCGGAGCATCTGCTCGCGACAGTCATCGTCCACCGACCCACCGGCTCAATCGAACGAGTGGTTTTCGCCAGCACCGGAGCCTTCCGCCCGGCCATCGGAGTGGAGATCACTTCGCTGCGCACGACCCTCGACTACGACCCGCCCGCCGCCGGTCGCCCCGCTCTGCCGCGCGGTATGGAAACCCGGCTCCGCGGCACCGCGTTCTGGTTCAAATCACTCGACGCGGACATGACCCTAACGTTCACGGAGTACCTGCGCGCTGCGCTACCGCGATCGTCCGGCCCCTGATCTCAGGTCCCCGTAAATCCTCCGCGTTCGATCCGCTTCCACATTCTAATCGAAGGGGCGACTCTTCGTCATGGGCCGCCGCAAACTCCTTCAACGGTCGGCACGGCAGCCATCAGGCCGAATCTCGGCATGACAGGATCCGGGGCAGATTTTGACTCGCCGACGAGGCGGCAGCTGCTTCCCCTCTTGTGCGGCGCGCGTCCCCCGCGTCGATCCCAACCAAAATCGCACCCGACGAAAGGCTACCCCATGAACCGCCGCCGTTTTATCCTCAAATCGCTCGGGGCCACTTTCGCTCTACCCTCCCTGCCCTCGCTCATGGCTGTCGCGGCAGGCGGAAACTCCGCGCTGCAGACCGACAAAGGAGCGGGCGCAGGCGCGCGGCGCTTCGTCGCCGTCGGTAACCTCCTCGGCTACCAGACCAAACATTTCTTCCCCACATCATCCGGCGCCGGTTACGAGGGGACTACGCTGCTCGCCCCGCTCGCGGCGAACCGGCCGCACATGACCGTCTTCCGCGGACTCGACCACGGCGTGAAGGGCGGACACTTCGCCGTGCACTCGTTCCTGTCGGGCGTGCTGAACTCGGAGGCGCAAAACCGGCCGATGGGCAACGTCACGATCGACCAGTTCATGGCCGACGAGATCGGCTTCCAGACCCGCTTCCCTTCACTAACCGTTGGCTCCGAGGGAGGCATTCACGGCGGCTGCCAGATCGCGTGGACCAAGGCGGGCGTGCGCGTGCCGCCTATTCCCGGTCCCGCCGAGTTGTTCGACCGGCTGTTCGTCGAGGACTCCCGCGACCGGCGCGATCGCCGGCAGGAGGAACACCGGCTCCAAGCTTCCATCCTCGACTCCGTGCGCGAGGACGCGAACCGGCTGTCGCGCCGCGTCAACCAGGAGGACAAGGCCAAGCTCGACGAGTACTTCACGTCGGTTCGCGACGTGGAAAAACGTCTCCAACTCCGCCGGCGCTGGGAGGGCCTGCCGAAACCGGCGGCGCCGTTCGATCGGCCCGTCAATCGCAACCGGGTCGACGACCTGCCTCTCCTTTACGAGCTCCTCGCGCTCGCCCTGCAGACCGATTCGACCCGCATCGCCACGCTGGAGATCGGCGGGGACTTCCTCCCTCAGAACCTCGGCATCGATAAGTCGTACCACGGACTCTCCCACCACGGGAATGACGAGTCCGCGATCAAGCACCTCCTCACCTTGGAGGAGTACCAGATCCGGCACTTCGGAAAGTTCCTGACGCGCCTCGCCGGAATGTCCGACGGCGAACGCACGCTCCTCGACTCCACCACGGTCCTGTTCGGCAGCGGCATCGGCGACGCCAACACGCACAAGAATTCCGACCTGCCGATTATCCTCGCCGGCGGCGGCTACCGCCACGGGGAATTCCGCCAGTTGCCGGCATCCGGCACGGGCAAGGTTCCGCTCTGCAACCTGTTCGTCGACATCGCCCAGAAGATGGGTCTCGAGACCGCGGCGTTCGGCAACAGCACCGGCCGGTTCTCCTGAACCGGGCGGAATCGGTGCGGAAACGCGCGAATCGGCCGAGGATTTTTTGATCCATCCCAGCGTGATGTCTCGAAACTGCATGGTCGCAGATCGGTCCTCCGTGGACTCCGTGTCCGCAGACCGGGCCCATCGGGTTGAAGCGAGTCCGCGGTACCGCGGGCCGAAGTTCGTGATGCGCAACTTTTCGCGGGTCGTCGCCCTCGCTCTTACCACGGTGTTCTTAATCACCGTGGCCCAAGGCGCGGAAAATTCCTCACATCCGGGGCTTTCACGGTTCGTCGGCAAGTACTGCCTCAAGTGCCACGACGCCGAGACGAGGAAGGCCGACCACGATTTCACAGCTCTTCGTCTTCCCCTCGCCACCGAGGGCGACCTCATCACCGCCAAGGACATCATCGACCAACTCACCCTGCGCGAGATGCCTCCGGCGAAGGAGACGCAGCCAACCGACGAAGAGCGCCTCACCGCCATCCGGGAGCTGCGCGGCGGGATCGCCGCCGCGCGCGGAAAACTTGCCGGCACCGGCGCCCGCACGGTCATCCGGCGGCTCTCCAACCGCGAATACGAGAACACCCTGGCCACGCTGTTCGACCGGCGCGTCGATACGCTGGGGCTCACGACGGACTTCCCCAAGGAGAAGGCGAGCGAACGCATCGATACGATCGGTCGCTCGCTCGTCACCTCCGGATTCCTGCTCGACCAGTACTTCCAGGCCGCCCACCGGTTGGTGGAAGCGAGACTCGGACGCCCGGCGATGGAGCCGAAGTCGTGGCGCTTCGCCGGGCACTTCGTCCAGTACGAGGAACTGCAGGGACCGCACAAGGCGGCGTTCGATTTCCGCTACCTGTGCCTTTACGAACAGCCCAACACCGACACGCGCCAGGGCGGCTACGGCCACATCGAGGATTTTCTGCAGGGCGTCCCGGTCTCAGGCCTCTACGACATCGCGGTCCTCGCGCAGGCGATGCATCGCGACACGCACTACGATCCGACAATCTTCGGCATCGATTTTTCCGAACCTTTTCTGCTCGGCATCGTGCCGGGCGACGCCACGCGCAACCACATCCATTACCCGCAGACGATCGAGCCGCTCCTCGCGCAGGCCACCGTGCCCGACGAGGAACCGCGATGGCTGAAGTTCCGCGTGTGGCTAGAGGCGGGCCAGACTCCGCGCTTCATCTTTACCAACGGTCCTTACGAATCGCGCGCCTCCGTCCTGCAGATCAATAAACGCTACAAGGACGACTTCCAGGGACGTTTCGCCAACGCCGGCGTCAGCCGCACGCATCTGCTCCGCGAGGGCAAGCTGCCCCACATCCGCATCAGCGAGATCACCATCGACGGACCCTTGCCGGAACCGGGCGGCGGCCGGGAGGAACGCGCGGTGTTCGGGCCGAATGGGTTCCGGAAAGAAGAGGCACTGCAGCAACTCGAGGCTTTCGCCGCAAAAGCATACCGGCGTCCCCTCAATGACGCGGACCGCACCGGCATCCGCCGCGCCTTCGAGGGCGGAATCACCGCCAAAGTTTCACCGCGTCAGGCTGCGCTCGACACGGTAAAGATGATCCTGTGCTCGCCGTCCTTCCTCTATTTCAGCGAGGTGACGGATGAAAAGGACACGCGCCTCGGGGCTTACGACATCGCCTCCCGTCTTTCCTACGCGCTCTGGGGGACTCTGCCCGACGATGCGCTGTTGGCGGCCGCGGCCAGCGGCAAACTCATTGAGCCCGACGAGATTCGACGCCAGGCCCGCCGGATGCTGGCGGATGATCGTGTAGCAGGCTTCACCCATGGTTTCCCCGAAGGCTGGCTCAACCTGCGTGATCTTGGAGGAATGCCGCCGCCGCGCGAAACCGCCCGGGTTTACTACGCGGAGAACCTGGCGGAGGCGATGAAGACCGAGGTGCGCCTCTTCCTGCTCCACCTGCTGCGGGAAAACGGCCCCACGCACCACCTGCTGGAAGCCGATTACACGTTTGCGGACAAGCGGCTCGCGAAGCTCTACAACCTGCCGGAACGGGAGACGCTGCGAATCGCCGATGGCTTCAAACGGGTCAGCCTCGCGGGTAACCGCCAGCGCGGCGGCCTGCTCGGCATGGCCGGCGTGCTCACCGTAAGCGCCAACGGCGTAGAGACCTCGCCCGTCACCCGCGGGGTCTGGGTTTCGGAAAACATCCTCGGAATTAAGCCGCCCCCTCCGCCCGACGTCGTGCCCGCGATCGAGCCCGACGTGACCGGCGCCACAACAATCCGCCAAAGGCTCGCCAAACACCGCGCCGATCCCGCCTGCGCCGAATGTCACCGAAAGATCGACCCGCTCGGCTTCGCTTTGGAGAGCTTTGATCCGATCGGCCGCTGGCGCGTGAGCTACCCGAAACCCAAGGGTAACGCGCCGGCAACGAAGGTCGACGCCAGCGGCGAATTCAGCTCCGGAGAAACTTACAACGGCTTCGAGGACTTCCGGCGTATCGTGAAGGCGGGTCGGACGGACGCGTTCACCCGGAATCTGATCCGGCAATTCCTCAGCTATTCCACGGGGCGTCACGTGGAACCGGTCGACGACCCGGTGATCGAGGAGATTCTCGAGACCGTGAAAAACGACGGCCACGGACTTCAGACCCTCGTCGTCGAGTCCCTCGCCAGCGAAGTCTTTCGTACGCGCTGATTGCTCGGCGCCCCGCCGCACATCAAACGCGAGCGACCGCAGGGCGACTCAGGCAGCCGTCCCCGCCGCCACCTCGGCCTGCCGCCGGTGGAGGAGCGCGCCCAGAGAGGAAATCGTCCCGGCTTTACCGGAGTTTGCGGCCAGGTTGGCGTATTGGAGCGGATCCGTCACGGCGTCGTAAAGCTGCCGGCTGCCATCGGAACGGACCGACAACGGGGATACGGGGCTCATGGCCCGACGCTTTTCCGCCTGCGTGGGCTGAAAAAATACAGCATCTTACGGACATGAAAAAGGCCCCGCTCGCGCGGGGCCTGGAAAAAGGGCGGGAGAACGTCTATCCCCTCAGGGGGCGATCATTCCGAGCGCGGCGAGCGTCTCGTAAGTGATGCCGCCCGTCGCCAGGCCGTTCGCCTGCTGGAAGGCGGTCAGGGCCTCACGGGTCTTGTCCGTCAGGCGTCCGATGGCCGGACCCGCATCATATCCCTTGGCGGTCAGACGGAGTTGAAGGTCGACCATCATCTTGAGGTCCATGTTCGTGTCGCAAAGGATGCGCTGCCAGCCTTGGCGGCTCGGCTGGGTGACCACCGTGCGGGTGATCGTCTTGTAGGTGGCCGGAATCGGGGTGACCCGCTTCTGCTCGGCGACCTTCACGCGGGTAACCATCACCGTGTCATACTCGGCGGGGATGACCACCTTGCGGGTCGTGGGACCCGAGACGAGAACGGTCCGCTCGACCTCCTTGTACTCCGCCGCGACCTCGACGGCCTTGGTGGTGGCGGGAGATACGAGGACCTGCCGTTCCACCGTCTTGTACTCCGCCGGAACCTCGACAAGGCACATGATCTCGCCGGTGGCACCCGCGACGTTTTGGAACGCCTCGGACCCCTTCTTCCAAACGGTGTGCGCCGGCTTAACCATGACTTGCTCGCTGACCGTCTTGTACTCGGCCGGCACTTCAACGAGCTTGGTCGTGGCGGGCTTCACCAGCACCCGCTCCGTGACCGTCTTGTAAACCGCGGGCACCACCTCCAGACGCTCGGAAGCTTCCTTCACGAGCACGCGCTGCTCGGCCTCCTCCAGCACCGCGGGAATGATCTCGACCAACTGGCCAGCCTCCTTTTCGACCACCTGCTCGGTTACGGTTTCATAGACCGGCGGAAGAATCACGCGCGCGTAGCACTCGCCCGGCTTGGCGTCGGGGGGAGTCATGGAGTCGTCGGCGGGAGAAGCCTTCGACACGGGAGCCGCCGCCGCACGCGGCGCGGGCGCGGCGGGCTTCGCCTCCGTCCTGGCGGGACGCGCGGCCATGCTCTGACTGGTGCTTACCCTTCCGGCGGAATGGGCCGAGCTGGTGGCATTGGTGCTTTGGGACGATCCCAGGCTTTGGCCCGACTGCATGTTCTGGCAGCCTATGAGGGGCAGGATGCATGTCGTCGTAACGAGCAGTTTGAAGGGGGAAGCAGGCGTTTTTGACATAAGAAACCGAAAGCGGCTAAGCGATCGCCCCGCGCGCACAACGCCCTTCATCTCACCATAAGCGCAAATATATTTTGCGCTATTCGCTTATATCAAAATCCATGGGTTGCTGATGCACGAGCGACCGGTCGGTGCTGCTCCAACTCGGACGCGGTCAGGGGGCGCCACCTGTATTTATCATCATCGCGCACCGGCAGCCAGATAAGTCGCCCTCCGTGGCGCCACGCATCAAGGACCAGCCCTTCGCTGAACGGGCGTCCACGCGCTGTGATAACCACGGCATTGTGCTCCCGCGCCTTGTCTCCCCAGCGTGAGGTTCCCCAGTGCAGGTCGAACGACCGCCACACCCTCTCCTCCAGCGGCTCAAGGAGATCGTTCGTCCATTGATAGCACAGGCCGCGCTCACGGTAACCCATATTTACCAACAGATTATTGAAAAGAGGCGGCCCGACCGGCCTCCAATCCCGCCGAAGTCTCTCGGCCGTCGCCAGCGCGAGGCGCGCCATCCGCTCCGCCTCGACGACGCCGGCGGGTCCGCTCAACTCGGACAGCGCCAGCGACAGCGCCGGAACCCGGCCCTCCCAGGCGATTTCCACCGCGAAACCGGGTCCGCTTCCGGACGGATTCACGCACCCGATTGTCGCGAAAAACGCCGCCGCGGCGGCGAGAATAGGCATAAAGCGCAACATTTGCCGGTGATGAATAATACGATTTACACGACCATCATCCTGGATCATCGCCACCCCTATATTGCCTGACTACAAGCCGATACTTTTATCTTAAATCATGAACCTGCATCGCATCCTTCTGTTGTCCGCCGGATTGGTGAACGCCGTGGCGGCCGCCGAAACCACGAGCAGCCTGCGCATGGGCTCCGCCGGACCGGCTCCCAGTGTGACGGGAACGATCGAGGTTGGCGCTGGCAGCAACCACATCTTCCGCGGAATCCGCGAAGCCGAGGAGAACCTGGAGGCGAACCTCGAACTTAACTATGGAAGGTTCTACGGCGGCATCTGGACCATGAAGCCCTTCTGCCGCGGGGAACGGAACCAGATGGACTGGTCGCTCGGTTTCCGCAGCGAGCCCAACCGACGCTTCGTCTGGGACGCCGGTCTCGTGTTTCACAACTTCCCCGGTTCCCATCACGGGACTTACGGTACCCGGCGCGGATTGGAAGGTCACATTGGCCTATCCATGGCGCTCACGAATCGCTTGGCGGCCACCGGCTATTTCTATCACGACTGGCACCGGAAGGCGTCGACCGCGGAAGGCCGCTTGACGTGGCAGCAGCCGTTCAAGGACGCGCCGGCACTCCTGATCGTCGATCTCTTCGGCGGCAACGTGCACGCGCAAAATCTGTTTCCGGAAAAACCGCTCCCGAAGTGGGACGAGGACTATTCGTACTACGGCTTCACGGTGCGCGCGGAGTATCGACTGACCCCGCAGGTAACGCTGACCCCCGGTGTTCAGCACAGCGGTCACCGCAACCTACGCAGCGGAAAGACTCCCGGCATGCCGGTCGCCACGCCGTGCGACGACTGCGGTGATCACATCGATCCGTACGAAGGCAGCTCTTGGTGGTGGTTTGTGCGCCTCACCCGTACCTTCTGACGACTGTGACCAGCGGCCTGTTAAGTACGGGCGCTTGACTCACTTCGGGGCGTCTGAAACATCGCCGCCTCTTTCCAAAACATCATGGGCCAACAGCTAAACAAACTGATCAAACGGAAACGCCGCCACGCTTACCTGAAGCGCAAGAAGGAACGCGCCAAGGCCGCGAAGAAGAAGTAAGGCCTCCGGCCCGCTCCCCTTTTCACCCGCGGCGGTCTCCCTGACCGCCGCTT
>JBEGJD010000305.1:0-3633 GCA_041184765.1 Verrucomicrobiota bacterium
GTGTTGCCGATCAGGGCGAGTTTGGCGGCCTCGAGCGGGCGGAAGCCTAGTCCGATCATCAGCGCGCCGGAAATGGCGACCGGTGCCCCGAATCCGGCGGCCCCCTCGATGAAAGCCCCGAAGGAAAAGGCGATCAGCAGCGCCTGGATTCGGCGGTCGCCGGAGACGCCGGCCACCTGATTCTGGAGAACCTTGAATTGTCCGGTCTCGACCGAGAGCTGGTAGATGAAGATCGCGTTGAGGATCAGCCAGCCGATGGGCAACAGGCCGAAGGCCGCGCCGTAACCGGCCGCGGCGAGCGCAAGCGGCGCGGGCATGCCGTAGGCGAGGATCGCGGTGAGCAGCGCCAGGGCCAGCGCGGCCATTGCGGCGACGTGTGCGCGCACGTGCCAGAAGGCCAGGAGGCCGAGGAGGACGACCACCGGCAAGGCGGCCACCACGGTGGAGAGGGCGAGCCCGCCGAGCGGGGCGTAATTCTGGGACCAGGTCATGGGGTAGGGGGTTGATCGCACCCGCTTCCGGCGAGGCGAAGGGGAAGGTGCCGCGCGGTCGCCGACCGCCGGGCGGGATCAGAACCAGCGTTTCTTGCGCAGGTAGATCACCATCAGGATGGTTGTCACCACCGTGAAAGCCAAGGCCCACGGGTAGCCGTGTTTCAGCTCGGGCATCGACTCAAAGTTCATCCCAAACCAGGTGCCGACGACCATCACCGGGATGGTCACCGCGGTGATGGCGGTGAGGAACTTGATGCCCTCGTTCGCCTCGAAGGCGGCCTTGTTGAGGTAGATGTCGAACGCCATCATGAGGCGCTCGTGGTAACCCGCGGCGGTGTCCTCCAGCCGGGCGAGGTTGTCCCGCAGGTCGCGGAAATACGGCAGCAGCTTCGGCCGGATCATCTTGTTGTCGCCGCGCGCCAGTCGCTCGATCACGTCGCGCTGGGGCCGCACGATCGTGCGCAGGTGGGTGAAGTCGCCGCGTACGTGCAGCAGCTCGTTCACCAGCGTCTTGTGTACCGACTCCTTCGCGAGCACGTGCTCCTCCAGGTCCTCCAATTCGGCGCGGAGTTCCTCGATCACGGGCGCGTAATTGTCGACCAGCAGGTCGATCAAAGTGTGCGCAATGCGGTCCGGGCCGCGGGGTCCGACCCCGACGTTCTTCACGATGCGCTCCATCAGCGTCGTGACGGAGCGCAGCGGGGCGGTGTGGAAGGTGACGAGGAAGTCCTTGCCGAGGAACAGGTCGAGCTCGGTGGTGTTGAACTTCTCCGTCCGCGTGAAGTCGACCGCGTGCGTGACGATGAAGAGGTAGTCCTCGTAGTCCTCGACCTTCGGGAGGGAGTTCGGCTGCACGCAGTCCTCGATCGCCAGCGGGTGAAACTCGAAGACGCCCTCCAGGGTCGCCTTGATCTCCTCCGGCGTCGGGTTGTCGAGGTCCACCCAGAGCAGGAGCCCCTTGTCAGCCCGGACGAGCCGCAGGGCCTCGATCTCGAGGTCCTGACCGACCAGCCGGCCGTCACTGAAGATGAAGGAGCGGATCATGCGCGCGCAGCGTGGCGCGCGTCCCGCGAAGTTGGAAGTTGAAAGGTTCGGACCGGCCGCGCCCGGTGGGCAGCTGGCCGCCCGCGGCTCTTTTACAGCCCGAGCCGGGCCTCGGCATCAGCGATGGCGGCGATGAACGCCTCCGGCGTGGGCGCGTGGAGGAAACGGGCGCGGTCCGCCGGGTCCTTCAGGATTTTGCACAGGGCGCTCACCACCGCGAGGTAGTCGCCGGGTTTCGACTTGGGAGTGCCCAGGACGAAGAAGAGCCGCACGATCTCGCCCTTGTCGTCGAAGTTTATGCCGGAATCGCTGCGCCCGACGGCGACGACGATCCGCTTCACGTGCTCGGTGCGGGCGTGCGGCAGCGCGATGCCATTGCCGAGGGAGGTTGTGTCGAGACGGTCGCGGGCCAGCAGCTCGTCGTAGAATCCCGCGTAGTCGGCCACCTCGGGGTGGTGTTCGAGTTGCCGCGCGATCTCGTTCAGGGCGGCCGTGCGCCGGGTGCTTTGCACCCGCAGATTGATGCGCGCTGGATCGAGGAGCGAGGTGATGCGGCCGGCCATTCGAAGAAGAAGGAATTCCGAACCCGCGGCGTGGAAAGCAGAAAACTTCCGCGCCGCGATGCGCGGACGAAAACACATTGCTGCGCCGGATCGGGTGCGGAGATTGACACCATGAAGACTTTCCTGCGGGCGGCTTCCGTTCTGTTGGGTTTCGGGGTGGCTCATTCCGCCGAGAGCGGGTTCTCGCGCCGCCTTTCCTCGGAAGATTTTCGGGCCGCGGGTCTCGGTAAACTTACAGCGCAGGAGATCGCGCGGCTCGACGCCCTGGTGGAACAGGAGCGCGCGAGGACAGGGGCGAATCCCGCAAACGCCGGAGGTCCCGATGCCGGCACCGTGGTGCGGGCGCCGGTGCCCCCTTCGGCAAAGACGGACCGTGACGCGAAGGTCGTGGTCGCGCCGGGAACGAAGATCGAGTTCTCCGCGGTGGAGAGCCGTTTGACGGGCGTCTTCACCGGCTGGGAGCCCCGAGGGGTTTTCGCGCTCGAAAACGGCCAGCGGTGGCGCGAGGCGAACGGTTCCACCTACGTGAGCCCGCCGCTACCGGCACCGAAGGTGCGGATCACGCCCGGCGCGCTCGGCACTTTCTGGATGGAGATCGAGGGCGTGCGGGTGCGCGTGAAGGTTGTCCGGTTGGATACCGGACGCTGATGCGGGGAGTTCCCGCGGCCGGTCGCCCGGCGCGGGAGCACGCTCCACTCAAGCTTCGGCGGCGGGTGCTTCCGCGGCCTGCTGCTCGTCGGTCTCCACGATCCGCGCGATGCTGAGCAGCTTGTCGCCGGGTTCGAGGGTGACGAGGCGGACGCCCTTGGCGCCGCGGTTGGTCTCGCGGATGTCCTTCACCGGGCAGCGGATGCTCTGGCCCTTGGCGGTGAGCAGCATGACCTCGTCCTCGTCGCGCACGCTGAGCGCGCCGGCGAGGCGGATGGAGCCGTCCTCGGGGAGATCGATGGCCCACACGCCGCTGCCGCCGCGGTTGATGAGGCGGTAGTCCTCGAAGCGCGTGCGCACGCCCTGGCCGGCCTCGCTGGCGACGAGGAACTTGGCGTTGTGGTCCACCACCTCGATGACATCGAGGTAGTCGCTCTCGAGCTTGAAGCGCATGCCGGTGACACCGCCGGTGGCGCGCCCCGTGGCGCGGAAGAGCTCCTCGCCGGATTCCGGGTCGCGCTCGCGGAACCGCACGGCGAGACCCTGGTTGGAGACCAGGATGAGCTCGTCGCTGCCGGTGGTGAGCACGGTGCCGATGACCTTGTCGCCGTCGCCGAGGTTGATGCCGATGAGTCCGCCCTCGCGGGTGGCGTTGGCGTAGTCCGAGAGGGCGCTCTTCTTGATGACGCCGGACCGCGTCGCCATGACGAGGAAGCGGTCGTCGACGAAGTCCTTCACGCAGAGCATCGCGGCAATCTTCTCCCCGTCGCCGAGGCGCAGGAAGGAGCTGATCGACTTGCCCTTGGAGGCGCGGGTGCCCTCCGGCACGTCGTAGCACTTCCGCGCGTGGCACTGGCCGGTGCTGGAGAAGAACAGGATATAGT
>JBEGJD010000306.1:0-8751 GCA_041184765.1 Verrucomicrobiota bacterium
CCTCCCGGCCCCACCCCCGCTGGACGCGCCGCCGCGTGATCACGGGCTCGCTCGCGGCGGCAACGGCACTTCCCCTCGCCACGCTGGGCGCGGAGCGCCAGACGCTCATTGGCATCGGCCAGATCGGCACCGAGCACGGCCACGCAGCGGGTAAAATGCAGGCGATGCGGTCGCTGAACGAAATCTGGCGCGTAGCCGGGTTGGTCGATGCGACGGATAAGGCGAGCGGACCCGCCTACGAGGGTGTGCCGCGGCTCACCGAGGCGCAGTTGCTCGCGGACGCCACAGTGCGGGCGGTCGCGGTGGAAACGCCGCTGGCCGACGCTTGCGCGACGGCGGTGCGCGCATTGCGGGCGGGCAAGCACGTGCACCTCGACAAACCCGGCGCCACCGATCACGCGGAGTTTTCCGCGATGCGTTTTGACGCCGAGCGCCGCGGACTGCTCCTGCAGATGGGCTACATGCTCCGGCACAACCCGGGGATCGTCTTCCTGCGCCGCGCGGTGCGGGAGGGCTGGCTCGGGGAAATCATGGAAGTCGAGGGGCTCATGGGAAAACCAGCGGGCGAATCCGAGCGCGCCTACGCGGCAAATCTTCCGGGAGGAGCGATGTTCGAGCTGGGATGCCACCTGATCGACGTGATCGTCGACCTGCTCGGCGCGCCCGCCGCGGTGCACAGCCATCGCACGCCAACACGCGACGACGGTCGGCCCGACCACCAACTGGCCGTGCTCGAGTACCGGCGCGCGACCGCGACCGTCCGCATCAATCTCGCCGATCCCTTCGGCAATGAACGGCGCCGGTTGAGTGTGACCGGAAAGAACGGCACCTGCGAAGTGCTGCCGCTGGAATCAGGTCAGGTCAGCCTTTTGCTGAAAAACAGCCGCGGCGGTTTCAAGCCCGGCCGGCAGACCCTGCGCCTGCCCCGCGAGGGCGGACGCTACGACGGTGAATTCATCGAGCTCGCCGCCGCGATTCGCGACGGCCGTCCGCTGGCCTGGAGCGCCGCGCATGATGTCGCGACCCACCGCGCGACGCTCCTCGCGTCGGGGATTGCCGTACCGCGACCGGGCTCCTAACAAAAATCCACGATGTCTGCCTCCACCCCGCCCGCCCCTTCCGGGCCACTGCATCGTGTGCTCTACGTGGCCACCGCCCGGAAGCCACTTTCACGGGAGGAACTCGCGGCGCTGTTGGAGAAATCGAGACTCAATAACGAGCGTGACGGCGTTACCGGAATGATGCTCTACCGCGACGGCCTTTTCATCCAGGCCCTCGAGGGGCCGGCCGCGGCCGTGAGCGACCTGATGGGCCGCATCAGGAAAGACCCGCGAATTTCCAGTTGCGATGTGATCGACGAGGGAGATGCGGGGGAGCGTATTTTTGCGGAATGGCGGATGGCCTTCCGCAACCTCGACGATCCGGGTCTCGCTTCCCATCCGGGCTTCTCCGATTTCATGAACACGCCGCGCACGGCGGTGAAGAGCCTCCCGAGCGATCCGGCCAATTACTGGAGCACGCTCGACTTTTACCGTCGGCAACTCTGATCCCGCGGATCGGAAAAACCGCTCGACGCCCGGCGAGCACGCTGAAAAATCGAGGTCGGTTCCAACCCCCGGCGTCAGCCGCTGGAACCACCCGTAATGAAAACCCCCGATGTTCCCAACCCTGCCGGAGGTGTCGCCTCCGGAGCCGGCTCCGGCCTCCACTTCCTCATGTACGTCAGTTCCGCCCGCCGAAAATTCGGTCCCGCGGATCTCGCCGAACTGCTCACGGTCGCCCGGGAGAAGAACTCCCGCCTCGGGATCACGGGCATGCTGCTCTACAAAGCCGGGCTCTTTCTGCAGGTGCTGGAGGGTGACTCGGTCCGCGTGCGCGAACTTTACTCGAAGATCGCCAGCGACGAGCGGCACCGCGCCTGCTCGGTGGTCCTGGAGGGCACCCTCCCGGAACGTCGCTTCAGTGATTGGTCGATGGGGTTTCGCAATCTCGACGACCCTGATATCGCGAAGCTTCCCGGCTACAGCCCGTTCATGGATAACCCGAGCCTCTTCGCCGACATCAAGGAGGACCCCGAAGGCTGCTGGTCCGTGCTGCGCATCTTCCGCGACAACCTTTGAGAGCGGCTCCGCTATCCCACCCCAGGCAGGCGGAATAGCCCAAAGCAGCCCAGGTGACCCTTCCCGATCGCCACCTGACCTAGAGCGCGCGTTGCTCGACGAGCTCGATGCCGTAGGCTTCCAGTCCGACGACCTTTCGGGGATGCCGCGTGAGGACGCGGATCCGCCGGAGACCAAGCGAACGCAGGATCTGCGCGCCGATGCCGTAGTCCCGCAGATCCATGGGCAGGGAGCCCGTTTGGCCGGTCGTTGCCGAAAGCTGTTTCACGACCGCTTCTCCCCCGCCCGCGGGCTCCATGTAAACCAACACACCCCGGCCCTCCGCCGCGATCGCGGCGAGGCTCGCGTCAACCACGCGGGACTCGCCGGGCGGACCAAAAACATCGGCCAGCGGATTGGCCGTCTGCACTCGGACCAACGGCGGCGGCTCCTTCGAAAGGTCGCCGAGGGAAAGGGCAAGATGGTGTCTCCGATCAAGCCGTGAGCGGAAGACCTGAAGTTGGAAAAGCCCGTGACGCGTCGGCAGCTCACCCTCGGAAACCTTTTCCACCAGCGTGTCGCGACGCAGCCGGTACGCGATGAGGTCGCCGATCGAGATCATCTTCAGCCCGAAGCGGCGCTTGAACTCGATCAGCTGCGGCAGGCGCTGCATCGTGCCGTCGTCGTTCACCAGCTCGCAGATCACCCCGGCCGGCGATAAACCAGCCAGCAACGCCAGATCCACGGCCGCTTCCGTGTGGCCCGCGCGCTCCAGCACACCCCCGGTCTTGGCTCGAAGTGGGAAGATATGTCCGGGCTGCACCAGCTGCTCGGGGCGCGCATCGGGAGACGCCAGTGTCCGGATGGTCACCGTGCGATCATACGCGCTCACGCCGGTGGAAATGCCGGCGGCCGCATCGACGCTCACCGCGAAGTCCGTGCGCTGCACCTCTCGGTTACGCGCCACCATCGGCCCGAGACCCAACCGGTCGAGCCAGGATCCCGTCATCGGCACGCACACGATGCCGCTGCCATAGCGGATCATCATGTTGATCGTCTCCGGCGTCGCCTTCTCCGCCGCGATGATCAGGTCGCCTTCGTTCTCGCGATCCTCGTCATCGGCGACGACGACAAGCTGCCCCGCCGCGATGGCGGCGATGGCATCCTCTACAGGATCAAAAACGTTCGGGTCGGACATGTGGCAGAAGAGCGTGTAGACTCTTTGTCGTTCCCCGTCTTCCGCAAGCCTGCGGGTTTTTTCGACCGGGAAAGTCCCGCCGTTCAGCGCGCCCGGTCGATCGCACTCTCCAGCCGTCGTGCGATTTCGCCTGAGGCCACCCGCGGACGCAGCCACTTCGCCACCTCCGCGGTCAACTCCGCTCCCGGCGGGAGCATCCAGGCCTTTTCCGAGACCGTGAAGGGCTCCGCTCGCGTGCCGCACAATCCAGCGTGCCGCAACGACTGCAGCTTCACCTCGATCCCGTCGGTGATCATCACGTCCGCCCTTCCTTCCAAAATCTCCGTGAAAATCGTGCGGTTGTCGGGAAACACCCGCAACGAGGCCCGGGGGAAATTCTCGCGGGCGAAGCGTTCGTTGGTGCCGCCGGGATTCACGATCACGCGCACCCCGGGGAGATTGATCTCCTCTAATGTCACGAAGCGGCCGCGGTCCGCGCAGCGGGCGATCGGCGTCTTTCCGTCCGTCAGCAGCGGCGGTCCGAAGTCGGCCCGAGCCCGACGCTCCGGCGTCACGCTGATGCCACCGGCGGCGAGATCGAATCGCCCCGCGGCGAGGTCATTCATCAGATGCGACCAACTCGTCCGCACAAACCTGACGCGCACCCCCAGTGAAGCCGCGAAATCATGAACCAGTTCAACATCGAGGCCCAGCAACTCCCCTCCCCGATCCTCGCTGAACGGCGCGTAGTCGCCCGTCAGGCCGACGCGCAGCACGCCTGCCTGACGCAAGCCCGCCAGCGTGGCCGCTCCCGAGACCCGCAATCCGGTGATGGCGGCGGACATTCGCGCCGCCGTCTCACCCGGCAGCCCATGGCGACCGCAGATTGCGCGCATCGACTCTTCAAAATGCGGTGACATTGACGAAATGGCTCCATCGGCAGCCACCTCCCTGACGGCGGCGAGCATGGCAAGACCGACGCGGTCCAGCTCCGGACGAATCTCCTGCTGGAGATCCCGTGCGGGTGGCGTAGCGGAACGACCGGACCTCCAGTCTGAAATCAGGAGTTCCTGCAGCGCACGCGCCGCGAGAATCTGCTCCTCCATGAACTTACGAGCCGCCCGACGCTCGACGCCAAGTGCACCCGCGGAGGCTTCCCAATGATCAAGCACCTCCCGCTCGCGCCGTTCGTCCGCGACGGCCTGGCCCCGGGTGAATTTCCAAGCCGCAACCTCCGGCATGAGGGCGAGCCGTCGTTCCATCAGAGAAAGCAACGTCCCGATTTCACGGGCTGGCTCCGAAAACCGGGCGGGCTCCGCTCCGTGCACGACGAATCCACCGCAGGCAAAAAAGATGAACGCGGCAATGAATCGGAGCGGCGGCATGCTGGAAGGGACGACGCTTGATTCGCTCCGGTGCGGAAACAAGCGCGCGCGGGGTGGATTTCCGGTTGCGGGACGCCGGGGGCGCGTTGCTCATCTTGCCCCTTTGCTGATGAAGGGCTTTACCCGCACCGCCGCCATCCTCGGGGCCTTTGTGCTCGGGGGGCTTTTGCCCCAGGCCGCGCCTTTCGCGTGGCTGATCCGCTGGCTGGTGATGACGATGTTATTCCTGGTCTTTTTGCAGACACGGCTTTCACGGTCCGCCCTGCACCGGACCCACTTCATCCTGCTGGCCGTGAACCTGACGCTGGGCTTCGTGGCTTGGAGGATCGGATTGATCCTGGGCGGTCCGGAGGTGGGTCTCGCCGCCTTCTTCTGCGGCATCACGCCGACGGCGATCGCCGCACCGGTGATCGTGAGCTTCCTCGGCGGTGCGGTGGACTATGCGGTGGCGAGCTTCCTCCTCACCAACGTGACCATCGCGGCGCTCTTGCCTGTGATCCTGCCGGTGGTGCTCGGAAGGGCGACACCGGAGGCATTCGCCCAAGTCGCCGGCTCGATCGGCCTGGTGGTCTTTGTGCCGTTTGCCTTGGCCCACCTTCTCCGAGCGGTGCATCCGGCGGCGCGCAGCTGGCCGTCGCGTCTGCGGGACACGTCGTTCGGGCTCTGGGTGACCTCGATTTTTCTCATCTCGGCGAAAACGTCGCAGTTCATCCGCGAGAATTCCGCCGGCGCGCAAGGCGTGGTCGCCGCGATCGCGCTGGCCTCGTTCCTTGTCTGTGTGGCGAGTTTCGCACTGGGACGCGTGATCGGAGGCCGATCGTTCCCGCGCGAGGCGAGCCAATGCCTCGGGCAGAAGAACACCACGTTCACCATCTACCTCGCCCTCGCCTATTCCAGTCCGCTCGTCGCCCTCGGCCCGACGTTCTATGTTCTATGGCACAACCTATGGAACTCGTGGCAGCTCCATCGCGCGGGTCGGGGCGGTCAAAACTGAGCGGGCGGTTTACCGAGCAGTCCAGGGAACACCCCGCAGGCGCCCCTTTTGGCGCCACCTCAACGCAGCGCCTGATACATCAGCGTCTTCCACTTCTGGTTGAGATCCCCGCCACCGGCGGGACGTAACTGGGTGAGGAAAAACGCCACGATGCGTTCCTTCGGGTCGACCAGGTACTGCGGGTAATAGGCGCTGCCCCAGCCGTAGGCGCCGAGCGTGCCTATCTCGCCGGTGCGGCCCATGTCGGTGTTGACCCAGAACCCGAGTCCAAATGCGCCGGTGTCGCCCGTGTATTTGTCGCCGGTGTGGCTCACGCGCATCAGCTCGACCGACTTCCGGCTAAGCACGCGCACGCCTTCGAGCTCCCCGTCGTTGAGCAGCATCTGCAGGAAGCGCCCGTAATCCCGCGCCGTGGAAAGCAGCCCGGCGCCACCGGAGAAACACTTCCGCGGTCCGGTCACGTAATGACCCTGGTCTCCCAGCACGAGTTTTCCGCCTTCGATGCCGTACACCTTGGCGAGGCGCCCTTCCTTTTCCGGAGGGAGGAAGAAGCAGGTGTCGGTCATCTTCAGCGGCCCGCAGATCCGTTCGGCGAAGAACCGGTCCAGCGACATTCCGGAAATCACCTCCACCAACCGTCCGAGCACGTCGGTGGAATAGCCGTACTGATACTTCTCTCCGGGATGCGCGTGAAGCGGGAGTTGCCCGAGACGGTCGATAACGGCCGCGAGCGTCTCATCCTTGTCCGCGAAATACCACCCATGCAGCCCGGCGGCCTTGTACGAATCCACGGCGGGCCCGTCGCCGTATGTCAGACCGGCCGTATGCGTGAGGAGGTCGCGGATCTGGATCGGGCGCCGCGCCTTTTCCGTCGTGAACTTCGTGCCGGCCGGCGCGCCCTTCGGCGCCGCCACGGCCACCACGGCGTTGCGGAACGACGGGATGTAACGCTCCACCGGGTCGTGCAGCATGAAGCGGCCTTCTTCGTAGAGCATCATCACCGCCACGCTCGTCACCGCCTTGCTCATCGATGCGATGCGGAAGATCGCGTCGGCAGCCATGGGCTTGCGCGCCTCGATATCCATGCGCCCGTAGGTGCGAAAATGCGCCGGCTGCCCGTCGCGGGCGATATACATGATCGCGCCAGCGATCCGCTCCTGGTCGACACTCTGCTGCATCAGTGCGTCCAAGCGCCCCAGCCGAACCGGGTCGAAACCCAGCCGGGCAGCATCAGCGGTGGCTGGTGTCGACGGCTTCTGGGCGGCAAGCGGCGCAGCGAAAAGCAGAACAAGACTTACGACCGAAATGAGGCGGGGTGACTTCATGCGGACAAGCAACCGACCCCGGCCGGACTCGTCACGCGGGAAAACGTGCCACCGACAGGAGCGAAGGCGTTGACGGCGGAGTTTCATCCATGCGCCGGATCCGCGGCGGGCGTGGTCAAAAACGCGGAACGCTTCTGAGGTGGAACCACGAAACACACCCAACACTCGAAAGCTGCGGGCGTTTGAGAGCGTTACCGAGACTCACGGCGATCCGCCGCCGAATCTGTGACATCCGAGTGATCCGCGGTTAAATCCTCCGTGGCCTCGGTTGCCTCCTGTTTCAAACCTTCGACAGGAGCAAACTGAGGTAACGGAGGAAGCCTCATCCATCCGCCAAATCCGCGGTATCCGCGGTAAAAAAACGTGGAGCGCTTCAGGGCTTCATCACGACCCGCTTGGGTTTTGAACAGAAGACCGGGAAGTTCGGAGAAGGAACCGGATCCGAATCATTCGTGGCTCTTCGTGTCTATTCGTGGTTCCACCCAGCGAAGCAATTCCGAGGTGAAACCACGAAACACACTAAACACTCGAAAGCTGCGGGCGTTTGAGCGCGTTACCGAGACTCACGGAGTGACTGCCTCCGGATCCGTGACATCCGAGTGATCCGTGGATAAACCGAGGGACTAAAGGACGAGGGGCCCAATCGACCAAGGGACCGGCGGACCAGCCGGGGCGGCCCTACTCCATCCGCCGAATTCGCGGCGGACTCGCCCGCCGTAGCCTCGGCGTAGGCGGGCGAGCGCGGCTGCTACGCCAATTCCGATGATCCGCGTCCATCCGCGGCATCCGTGGTTAAAAAAAGCGGAGCGATTCAGCGGTGGAACCACGAAACACACCAAACACTCGAAAGCTGCAGGCGGTTGAGAGCGTTGCCGAGACTCACGGCAATCAGCCGCCGAATCGGTGACATCCGAGCGATCCGTGGTTTAAAACAGCCTCGATCGGGACTTCCTTACGAAACGTGAGGTGGCCCACGGAATTCACGGAAAACGGAAGGACGAAGGGACTAACTGCCGAAGGGAACGCGGTGGCCGCACCGCGCACGGTCCTCTACGGTCGTCTTACCCGGCGCGCTTCCGCTTCTTCTTGGTCGCTCCCTCCCCTTCGCCGACCGGACGCTCCGGGGCGACGATCGAGCGGTGGGCAAGGACATCGTCCATGCGCGCGCGCAGCTCGGCGCCGAGCGCGCGATAGGCGGGGTCGTCGATCACATTGCGGCGCTCCACGAACGTGGTCCAGCGGGGCTCCGCGCTGCCGGGCGCGGTGTAATCGTAGAGTTCCTCCGCGGTCGTTTTCCGGGAAGGCCATTCCACCCAACGCGTGTAACGGTGGGTGGCGGTGCGGATTGAGTAACCCATCGCCTCCGGCGGGCCCGCGTTGAAGGGACGGGAGAACTGCGACAGCGCGTGATCGCGTCCGGGTTGCGCGGGGTCGCGCAGGATCGGCGTGAGACTGCGGCCCGCGAGGTACGCGGGGGCGGGCAGGCCCGCCAGTTCGGCCAAGGTGGGATAGACGTCGACATACTCCACGAGCGCGTTGGTCGCCGCGCCTGGTCGGGCGAGACCCGGCGTGCGGATCAACAGCGGCACGCGCGCATCGAGCTCGAAGTTCGTCCCCTTGCACCAGCGTCCGGCGTCACCGAGCGCGTATCCGTGGTCGCCCCACAGCACGACGATCGTGTTTTCCGCCAGACCGGTGCGCTCGAGGGCGGCGAGCACCTTGCCGATCTGCGCGTCGACGTACGAGACGCAGGCGTAATAGCCGTGGCGCA
>JBEGJD010000307.1:0-4222 GCA_041184765.1 Verrucomicrobiota bacterium
ACGGTGACCTCGTCGGCGGGCAGGAGCGGCGGGATGCGTTTTTCGCCGTGGATGCGCGCCGCGTATTTACCGGTCATCAGCCCGAGGCGACTCGGGACGCAGACGCAGCCCGCCGCATAGAAATCCGTCCAGCGCTGGCCCTCCGCCGCCAGTCGGTCGATCGCGGGCGTGCGGATCGCGGTGCCGCCGTTGGCCCCGATGTCCCCATAGCCGAGGTCGTCGGCGAGCAGGAGCACGATGTTCGGCGGGCGGGCCGGCGCGGGCGATGCGCTTTCCATGCCGCTCAAAGGGAGCACGAGGGCGAGCGGCAGCGCCAGCCATGGCCATGGTCGACGCACCGGACAAATCGGGGGCAGGGCCTCATTCATCCGCCTGGGCAGCGGCGGGGTGTTTTCAAGCGACCAGCGTTTCACAGTCGCGTGCGCACGGTGAAGGTCGCGTGCACGGGCTTCTCGGCGTAGAGCAGCCGGGCGGTCACGCCGGAACGGAACGCGTAGGCGTCGAGCGCGTTGCGCACGTTCAGGTCGAAGTTCCACTTGCCGCGGGCGTAGCCGGCGCCCACGTCGAGAATCCCGTAGGCCGGCATGTAGTACGACGGCAGGGAGCCGGCGGCGCCGCCGCCACGTTCCGAAACCCAGCGGTAGCCCGTGCGCACATGCAGTCCGGCGATACGCCGCGGCGCCCAGCGGACAAACAAGGAGTAAGAGTCGCGGGGCACGTTGAGCAGCGGAACGAACGCAAGGTTCGGGGTGGCCTGCCGCTGCGCCGGGGTGGGCGTGCTCGAGCCGTCGAGGCGGGCGAAGTTCGCGATGGCCTGGGTCTCGGCGGAAAGGTTGAGCGTCGCCGAGAACTCCAGCCCCTCGACGCGCGTGCCGTCGACAAAGGTGTAGCGCTCGTTCGCCGGCGCGGTCGCCCCGGCGAAGATGTTCGTCACGATGATGTTCTTGTTCTCGATCGTGAAGGCCGAGACCAGCGTCGTGATCCGGCGGTCCAGGAAATAGGAGCGGAGTCCGATCTCATCCTGCACGCCGTCCTGCGGGGGTACAATGCGACCGAGCGCGCTGGCCGGGCCCTGGTCGTTGGGGAGGAATGACTCGCTGTGGCTCGCGTAGAGGTGCGCCCAGTTCGCGAGTTTGAGCAGCGCGCCGTAACGGTAGGTCCAGCGGGAGAAGGTCTGGGTGCCGAGTCCCCCGACGACCGCGGTGAGTTCGTCGTGCCGCGCGCCGTAGGTGAAGTGCAGGCGGTCGTTGAGCGCGGCCACGTCATCGCCGAAGTAATAGGTCGCGGGTCGGTATTGCAGGAAGGGGATCTTCGGCTCGAAGCCGTCGTACTGCATCGCGTTGCCGACGACCGAGGTTGTGATCGTGCCGTTGGGGTTTTTCACCGGATCCCGTAGGTCGTCGAAATTCGCGGGGATCGGCCGCAGGTCGGGGCTGTCGGCCCAGATCGCGAGCGCGGTTCCCGCGGCGCCGGCGTAGGCGATCCGCACTTCCTGGGTGCGGATGGTGCCGCCGCTCGGTCCTCGCTTGTTGGTCTGGCCCCAGGGCTGCTCGGTTCCGAGCAGCAGGGTGTGGCTGAGGGGCCCGGTCTTGAATTGCCCGGTCAGGTCCCATTGTGAACTCAGCACGGAGTTGTTCATGAACTGGGTGCGGTCAAAGGTCCGCGTCGGCACCCAGAGGCGGCCGCGGTCGATGTCGGCCTGCGTGACCCGCTGGTCGAAGTTCACCACCTTGCCGAGATCGGCCTGCACGACCGGCAGCGGGGGATTGCCGTTGGAGCGGAAGCGCACGTCGTAGTGCGCCAGGTAGCTCACGAACACGCGTCCCGTCCACGAGCCCCAGCGCGCGGTGTCGCGGGTGTAGCTCACGGAGCCCTGGATGTAATCGTCGTAGTTCTTCCGCACCGCGTTCGCGGAGAAGGAGGTCCAGCCGACCGGCAGGTAGGTGTCGGGCAGGCGGACGTCGCGCGCGGTCTTCTTCGGGCCCGACGGGTTGCGGGGATCCACCGGCGCGCCCACGATCTCCTCCTGGCGGGTTTGCAGCGCGGTCGGCACGTTGAACTCGGACTGCAGGCGCTCCCACTCGGCGGAGATGCGGAGCCCCTTCACCGGCGCCCAATTCGTCTTCGCGAAGAACCCGTCCCGGTTCCAATGGTCGTCGTTCATCCGGAACTCCTTCCGGCGCTCGTGCACCAGCACGAGGCGGTAGGCCGCAGTCGGCGCGCCGTCCTTCTTGTGCAGGAACGGCAACGGCCCCGTGGCGTCGACCGATGTGCTGTAGCCGCCGAAGCCGCTCATCCCGAAACCCCGTGCCGTGAGGCTGAGTCCCGGCGTGAAGCGGGGGGACTTGGTGACGACATTGACGAGTCCGCCCGGGGCGCTCGCGCCGTAGAGGACCCCCGCGGGGCCCTTCACGACCTCGTACTGCTCGACGGCCTCGGCCATCGGCGAGGTCGCGGCGCCGGCGTTCTCGCCGTTGCGGCGGAGGGAGGTCAGGCCGAAGCCCCGGATGGAAACCCCGTTGGACTGGTTGCGCTCGTCGTTGTTCGCCGAGACGCCGGCCACGAAGCGCAGGCTGTCCACGACGTTGATGGCGCCGATCTCCTCGAGGAACCGGGCGTTCACGACGCCGATGTTCTGCGGGATGTTTTCCAACCGCTGGGCGATGCGGCCCGAGGCGGTGGACTGCGACGGCAGATAGCCCTCGTTCGTCGACGTGGTCACCTGGAACGGGTCGAGGAAGACCGTTTCGTCCGTCTTGGGCGCGGCCGGCACGGCCTGCGCCAGCGCCAGGGAGGGCAGGGCGAAGCAAGCGCCGAGCAGGGGCCGAAACTTCAGCCGCGGTCGATGGCCGGGTTCAGGTTGGTTGGAAGGTTGCGCTTCTCCGATTGAGCAGGGTTTGGGGTCCATGGGGTGGGGTAAAAAGCCAGTTCGGCCGATCAGGCTTGGCCGGAGGCGTCCCTACTCGATCTCGGGGGTAATCGCCGGGACGTCCGCGGAACTGCAGGCAAACGAACGGGGACGGTCAAGGCCGTGCTGCCCGACGCGGGTGGGCGGATATGCGGGAGCTCGGCAGCAGTTCGCGCAGCGTGCTACCTTTGGCGATTGCGCGGATTTCCGATGGGGTCAGTCCGCTGATTGTTGAATGCTCCTGGGGAAGGTACGTTGCGGATCCGGCGCTCCGGCCGAGTTGGGGGGGGCGCACTCTTTTGGCCCCAATCGGCCGAGGAATTAAAGAGAAGGGCCCAACTTTTAGAAGCTCTCGACACCTCCCGTGGCGGAAGTCGGGCTAGGATTTCCCATGGGACTAAGGACGCGACAATTGGCGGAGATCTGGCGGAGCGGCGAAAAACAAAAATCCCAACCGCACTTAAGCCGTTGGGATCAAACTGGCTGCCCGGGCTGGGATCGAACCAGCGACCAAGTGATTAACAGTCACCTGCTCTGCCACTGAGCTACCGGGCAGTGGCTTCGCGCGACCCGCGTCGTGCGAAAGAGCGCGAAGGACAAAGCGCCTCGTGCAGGTGTCAATGCTGCTTTTTGTTTTGCCGCGAAATCGCGCGTGGCGGCTTCGTCGCGCTGGGTAGAAAAACAATGTGAACAGGACTATGACAAAGAGGTGAGGTGACGATCGCAGGAACCACGAAAAACATCCAAGGCACGAAAACGAGGCGGGTGGCTTTGAGCGTGGTTCTGCGGCAACCGAAGGCCGTTGAAGCTACCTCGCGCCGGGAGGTGCTAGGGGCCCTGATTCGCCGAGCCTTACTCCTTCGCTGAGCCAACGGAGGGCAAGTCGGAGGACGGGGTCCGAGAGGGAGTAAGGCGGATTTGGCGGAAGGAGTCTCCGACGATCCGAGGGGGGAGGGGGCGCCCTCGGCTACATCGCGGGTGCATCCGGTGGAGCTCTCGGATCCCAACATGCTCATTGACTGCGGCGGTGGATCTCGGGTTCTCGCGTCCTCCGTTGCCTCCGTTCTCTCCTGTTCCCCGGCTGAGACCGCCGACATTTCGGCCAACGGGCTGGTCCCCGCGCTCTGAGGATGGGGAGAAAAACCGCGGCGGTTGCCAAACTTTTGGTTGCGTTCCGCGGCCGCGGACCTTTCTCCTTCACCTCTTTTCCATTACGCCTGCCTCCAATTCCGGGGCGACAGGTGGAACGAAACCATGAGCCAAAAGTTCAGCCTCAACGTCCAAGCGCGCGGCCAAACCGGTCGCAGCGCCTCC
>JBEGJD010000308.1:0-5717 GCA_041184765.1 Verrucomicrobiota bacterium
GGGTGGTACCCCAAACACCGCGCGCGAGCTCCAGAGCCCGCCGCATGAACCAGACGTGCTCCGATTTATCCGCGGACATAGGGATTGCCGCTCCGCTCATCCGCGACCGTGGTCGCAGGACCGTGCCCGGGAAACACCTTCGTCGCGACTGGCAGGGTGTAGATCTGCTCGCGAATCGACCGGAGAAGCACCGCGTGGTCGCCGCCCGGAAAATCCGTGCGCCCGATGCTCCCTCGGAACAACGCATCGCCCACGAACGCCGCGGCCAGCGCGGGGAAATAGAACAGCACGTTGCCCGGGCAATGCCCCGGCACGTGGCGGATCTCAGCCGAAAGACCGAGCACGTCTCTGGACTCCCCGGGTGTGACCCAGTGATCGACGTGCACGCCCTGGAGATTGAGTCGCTCACCCATGAAGCGCTCCATGATCTCAGGCGTCTCGATCAACGGACGGTCATCGGCGTGGGCCAGGACCTTGGCGCCGGTCGCGCGCACGATTTCCGCGTCGCCCTGCATGTGGTCCCAATGGCCGTGGGTGATCCACAGCTCGACCAGCCGGCACCCCCGGTCCGCGAGAAGCGGTTTTACGTCGGCCCAAACTTCCCCTGGCGCGTCGATCAGCAGCGCCTCGCCGCGCTCGGGTGCGCTCAGCAGGTACGCGTTGGTGTCGATCGGGCCCGCGGGAATAACGTCAAGCTGCACACCGCCAATTCAACCCGTCACGGCCGGCGCGCAACCCCGCAGTGGCGCGCGCCGAACCGGCGCTCACGCGAGACCCAGCTTCTTGAGCACCTCGGGGGGCGGTCCTTCGAACTTTTCCAAGGCAACATTCCCGACGTAACCGATATCCTTCATGCCCGCCGGCGTGGTATAGTAGCCGCTGGCGCAGAGATCCCGGAAGCGCGCGAAGAAGCGCGCCGCCTGCCGCAACTCCGGTTTGGCGTCCGGCAGATGGCAGATGTCGTCGCAAATCGCGTTGCGCTGACGAACCACCAGGCTGGCGAAGTCGTTTTGAAACCGCCGCTGGGACTCGGCCTCGATCCAGGCGAGCCCTTCGCTGATCAGCTTCCGGTCGCGGTCATGGTTCGGGTAAGGCGCGCTTACCCATTCGTCGATGAAGTCGGGGACCTTCACGCTGGACGCGGACGGCCCCTTGTCGTCGGCCGGAATGATGGTATCGCACAGCACCGCAGCGGTCGCCTTCTCGGCGGCCGTGAGGGTGAGCGGCCAGCAGTCGCCGGCGGCGTACTTCTTCAGCAGGTCGGGATCGGTGCCGTAGCCCTGCACGGGCGCGGCGGGCGCGGCGGCCCAGGAGAACTGGCTGCCGGCGGCGGTGGCGGCCGAGGCGGCCATCACCCACTTGATCATCGTGCGGCGGTCCATGGCGTCGGAAACAGGATTCATCTCAAAGCTCTCCCTTCTTGAGGCCGGCGAGCAGGTAGTCGCTGGCGCGCCACGCGAGCGCCATGATGGTGAGCGTGGGATTCTTGTCGGCGTTGGAACAGAACGGGGCGCCGTCGGTGAGGAAGAGGTTCTTCACGTCCCAGGTCTGGCACCATTGGTTGGTCACGGACTTGCGCGGGTCGCTGCCCATGATCGCCCCGCCCACCTCGTGGATGATCTTGCCACCGGGCTCGATGGCCTTGGCCCCGTCGGCCTGCGGCTGCGAACGCGGCTTGCCGCCCATCGCGGTGATCCAGTCGGCAAAGGTCCGCTGCATGTGCGCGGCCTGCCGCGTCTCGTGCTCGGACCACTTCCAGTGGAAGCGCAGGACCGGGATGCCCCACTTGTCCTTCACCACGGGGTCGAGGTCGCAGAATGATTCCTCATTGGGGATCATTTCTCCGCGGCCGGCGAACCACATGAACGAGCCGTAGTAGCGGCGGGCGTCCTCCTTGTACTTCCGACCATAGCTGCCGCGCGTGATATTCTCCATCCCCGCGCCGGTGCCGAAGCCGGGCATCTGCCGGCCGCCGCCGAACTCGATGTGATAGCCGCGAGCGAAGCCGAGTTTGCCCGCGAGTTGCTCCTTGTAGAGCCACCACGGCACGTAGGCATGGTTGCCGCCCGCGCCGTCCTCGTTGTGCAGCGGCAGGCTTTCCATCGCCGGGATCTGGCCCCCGAGCGAGGCGCCGACGGTGTCCATGATGTACTTGCCTACCAAGCCGGACGAATTGGCCAACCCCTGCGGGAAACGGGCCGACTTCGAGTTGAGCAGAATGCGGACCGTCTCGCCCGAGCTCGCGGCGAGCACCACGACTTTACCTTTCACCGTGCGCTCTTTTCCGGTGCGGCGGTCGATGAACACTACCCCTGTCGCGCGGCCGTCGGGCCCGACCGTGACTTCGCGCGCCATCGCGTCGCTGATCAGGTCGAGGTTGCCCGAGGCCAGCGCCGGCGGGAGGTGCACCGTGGTCGACTGGTAGTTGGCCTTGATCGAGCAGCCGCGGCCGCACGGCGTGGCCCAGAAGCAGGCCTGCCGGGCGCGCATCGCATCCGCGAGAAGGCGCTGCGCTCGCGGATTGCCGGGATGGATCTTCGCCGGAAGCACATCGGGGTCCTGCTTCTGCGTGAGCACGGCGCGGTGAATCGGCACGACGGGCAGGCCGAGTTTCTTGCCATGGTGCTGTCCGAAACGCTCCGCGGCGCGGAAGGCCGGCGGGGGTTGCAGACAGCCGGCGGGGGAATCGGGCGTGTTCTCCAAGCCACGATTGTCGCCGTAGACGCCGATCAGCATCTCGACCTTGTCGTAATAAGGCGCGACGTCCTCGTAGTTCAGCGGCCAGTCGAAACCAAGGCCGTCACGGGACCGCGGCTTGAAGTCGTAAGGCCCGTTGCGGAGCGAGATGCGGCCCCAATGGTTCGTGCGGCCGCCGAGCATGCGGGCACGCCACCACCAGAACTGCCGCTCAGGCTCGGAAGACGCGCTGGTGTAGGGCTCGCCGGGAACCTGCCAGCCGCCGTCGATCGTCGCGTCGTGGAAACCGAAGGGCTTGTCGGGCGTGCTCGTGCCGCGGAGAGGGGCGTCGCCGTTAGTCTGAAACATCGGCGTCTCCTTCACGGGGTCGTAGTTTCGGCCGGCCTCGAGCATCAGCACCTTCGCGCCCTCGAGCGCGCAAGTGTAGGCGGTCTGGCCGCCGGCAGCGCCGGAGCCAACCACGATGACGTCGTACTGGGCCTGGGCCTTGTCCGGGTCGATCAGGGGCATGGGTGAAAATCGGGGATGCGCGGGATGAGATGCCGCACCGCCACGAAAGCAAACCGCGTTTTGCGGTCCGGCGCAGGACAGGGCGCGCGTCGGATTAAATTGGCGCCCCCTGCTCCCCGCATCGGGTCGGTCAGGGAACCTCGTAAACTTCGACCACCACCTGGCCCGCGCCACTGCCGCCGGTCGCCTGCGCGGTGTAGTTTCCGGGCGCGAGCGTGATCAGCAGGATCGCGTCGGTGGTCGTCGGACCGCGCGGCGCAAACGCACCCACGCCTGTTCCCACCGCGGCGAGCTGCGGGTCGCCGCCCCAATTGTCGTTCCCCGCGATCCGCGTTCCCGCCGAAAACAACTCCAGCCGCGGATCCGCCATCACGTCGGAGGCGGCGATTCCGAATTGAGTGAGCGAGGGTCCCATCGCCCGCACCAGCACGGTGCGCGCCGTCACGCCGCCGAGCACGAAGCCCGCCGTCAACAGGTCGCCCGCCGCGACGCGCTTGCGCACCGAGACATTGATCAGGCGAGGCGTGGTCGGCCCCGCCGCCGAGGAGGCGGTGGCGTCGAACATCTCAGCGAGGACCGACCCCATGGATGGAGCGGCTCCGCCCACCCGTACGGTGTAGGCGCCGCGGGCCAGCGCCGGCTGGAAAAGCGCGGCGTCACGCGAGCCGTTCGCGAGCGCAAAGGCCCCCACCCGCCCGAAAACGTCCCCTGCCGCCGCACTCCAATCGTCGTTGGACGCCAGCGGAACCGCTCCGATCAGTTCCAGGCGCGGGTCGGCGAGCGTCTGCGCCGGCGGGATTCCGAACTGCGCCAACCCGGGTCCGATCGCGCGCACCAGGAGCGGCTTGTCTCCCGAGGTGCGGTCGCCGCCGATCACGGTTCCAACCGTGAACTCCGGATCGTCGGGGTCGACTGCCGTCAGGATGGACAGGTTGATCAAGCGGCCGGTGTCGGACGAGGCGGACAAAGTCAGCGTCGCGGCGGCTGACGTCACGGATCCCACAGCGTTGGCCGCGACACAGGAGTAGCTTCCAGCCTCAGCTGTACCGACCCCGCGAAGAACCAGCAGCGGGGCCGTGGCCCCGGGAATAGGAATGCCCTCCCGTCGCCATTGGAAATTCGGCGCCGGGTCTCCGGCGGCCGCGGCTTGAAAGACCACCGTTGATCCCGGCGAAACCGACTGCGATCGCGGCGAGGCGGAGAACACCGGCACGGAGCGCGCCGTCACCGTCAGCAAGGCCTCGGCGCTGGCCGCGCGGCCGCCGGTGTTGCTCACTTCGACCGAATAGGTGCCGGCATCACCGGCCTGCACTTCAGTGAGTGTTAGCGTGTCGCTGTACGTGGCGGGGCCAAGCGACACGCCGTTACGGCGCCACTCATAAAGACGCGGCGTGGATCCTGTGGCCGTCACGCTGAAGGAGACGCTCTGCCCGGGCCGCGCATCAACGGAAGCGGGTTGGCGCGTGATCGCCGGCGCGACCGGCCGGGCGGTGACGTTGAGGTTCATTGAGCTCGTCACCGAGCCACGGCTATTGGTCACCGTGACGCTCCAGACGCCGCTGCTTACCACGGCCACGTTGCTGAGAGTCCATGCCGCGGTGGAGACCCCCTGCACCAAGCCGTTGCGCCGCCACTGGTAGGTGAACGGCGCGGTACCCGAAACGCCGACCGCAAAATCCACCGCATCCCCCTCGACCGGGCTCTGATCCACCAAGGCGAGCGTGATGCGCGGCGCCACCGCCCCCTCGTTGGAGGCATAAAGGAAGGCGGCGCCGTCGCGGTCGTCGGCGGTGAGCGCGTCAACGTCTCCCGAGCGGCTGTTCATGACGGCCGACACGAATTGCCCGGCCTCGTCCGGGTGACCGAGCCCGAGCACGTGCCCGAACTCATGCAGGGCGACGCGCGAGAATTCCGCACCCGTTCCTCCAGTGGACTTCAGCGGACCGCGGTAGGACTCCCACGTGTAGCGGGTGTTGAACACCACGTCGGCCTCGGTGCGCCGCGTGCCGACCCGCCACACCGTCGTTACCGCGAGCGTCGACTCACCGAAGGCGCGGCCGAAGATGTCGCCGCGGAAGACGACGTTGTTCACGCCGTTTCCATCGCCGATCGGCACGGTGGAATCAGCGACCCACGTGAAGCGTGAACGCACCAACGACCGATTCCACTCCGCCAGCGTGTCCGCCGCGGCGGTGTTCCAGGTGCGTCCGTCCGCGAGCACCGGACCGGTGCCGAGCTGGAGGTGCATGACGATGTTGCCGTCGGGCCAGACCGGGCTGCCGCTGATCGTGGTGAACGCCCGCAGGGAGACCGGCAGCATCGCCGCGCCCACGAGCGCCAAAATGGGAAAAAAGCGCCGCATGGCTCAAGGTAGTCGGGCCCGCGTCGCCTCCGCGCGGACGGCCGTGGAGAAATCCGCCGGCGAAAGCGGCCGCGCCCGAGCCAGCGTCTGACGAGAGGTGAACATGGCGAGCGCCGGCGATGTCAGCGGCAGGGAGACATCCTCGAGA
>JBEGJD010000309.1:0-2567 GCA_041184765.1 Verrucomicrobiota bacterium
CGCCCGCGAGGAAAGTCGCCAGCAGAAAGGCAGTCAGCGCGACGGCGGAGCGGAGTTTCATGGGAGGACGTTGGAACAGGGAGGTGGCGTCGTCAAAACCCACGGAGCGAGTGCGACTCGACGGCCAAAAAAAGGCGACCCCGGCAAAGGGGTCGCCTCGTGGAAACGGGAGCGGTGAGGACGCTCAGTTGGTCACGTCGAACGTGGTGCTGCGCTCGCGGATGGGCAGATACACCTTGTACCACTCCTTCTGCGCGTCGCTATCGGTGTAATCCTTCAGTGCCTGCTCGCTGGCGAACTCCATCGCGATGACGTGGGTGCGATCGCCCTGGGCCTTGATGGTCTTGGTCCACACCCGGGTGATGCCCTTGTAGGCGGCAGGCAGCTTTTGCGCGCCGTCGAGGGCCGCTTGGATCTGCTCGGGGGTGGTGCCGGCCTTCCACGAAACCGTGACGACGTGCATCACGGATTTCGGGGCGGTGGCGGAGGCTGGGGCGGCGGCCTTTTTGGACTTCTTGGGAGCGGCCTCCTGGGCGGAGGCGATCCCGGCGAGTCCAAGGACGGCGGCGGCGAGGGCGGTGTGCAGCAGTTTATTCATATTTGTCAGGGTTGGAGTTGGCTCAGAAGCGGCCCTCGATGCCGGCGGTGATGGTGGTGCCCTGCACGAGGAACGTTTCCAGCTGGTCGGCGACGCCGCGGTAGTAGATCTGCGGCTCGTTGAACAGATTCGCGACGCCAACGGTGGCGGTGAGATTGGAACGGAGCTGGTAGCGCAGGTTCACGTTCACCATGTCGCGGGGCTTCATGTATTGGTTACGCGAAGGCGCCGCTACGTTGTAGGAGTTGCGGATGCTCTCGCTGGTGTAGTTGTAGCTCACGGAGGCGCCGAACTTCCGGTAGTCCCATGAGACCGACAGGTTGCCGGTACGGGGGATGAAGCTGTTGATCTGCGCGTTCTTGAGGTAGGTGGTTCCGCCGAAGTCGCCGTGCGCGTTGATCAGCGTGAAGTTGGCGTTGAGGCGCAGCGTGCGGAGCAGGCCCGGAAGGAAGCGGAACTGCTGCTGGTAGGCGAACTCCCAGCCTTGCGCGATGGCCGTGCCGGCGTTGATCGACTGGAGGATGCTATAACCCTCGAACTGGCCGTCGAAACCGTTGCCGGCTCCGGTGCCAACTTTGCCGGTCTCGCGACCGGTGAGGATGAAGTCGTTGATCGTCTTGTGGAACCAGCCCACGCTGAAGCTGCCGGCGGGCTCGAAGTAGTACTCAAGGCCGAAGTCCCAGTTTTTCGCGCGCTGCGGCCCGAGGGCCGGGTTGCCGATCGAGACGGTCTGAGCGGTGTCGTTGAACGAGAAGTTCGGCAAGGCGTTCGCGAGCGACGGGCGGCCGAAGCTCGTCGTCCAAGCGCCGCGCATCTTCAGGTTCGGCGTAATGTCGCGCCACAGGTGCACGCTCGGGAAGTTCTGACCATACTTGCCCTTGTTCTCGTAGCGGGCGGGGTAGTCGCGCTGGGCCGAGCCGATGGGGTCGGCCGTCTGCTGGGCGGCGGTGCTTAGCACGCGGGCGCGGATGCGGGAGATGCCGATCGTGTCAGTGACTTCGCGGCGCACGCCGCCGAGGAACCCGAAGCCGGCGATCCGGCCCTGGGTCATCAGGTAGGTGCCGGTGATCGTCTCGGTCGTCTTGCTCTCGTTCGCGAGGCGGTTCTGCTCGCGGAAGTAGATGTCCTCCTGCCAGAGTTCGGGCTGCGTCGGCTGGCCGTTTTGGATGAACATCGCGCCTTCCCAGGTCGGGATGCGGCGGCCGGTCTTGATGGTGTCCCACAGCAGGATGCTCGGGTCGGTGGGCAGGGCGTCACGTCCGATGTAGCTCCAGCGGCGACCGCGGCGTTCGAACTCGACGGTGTGCTCGCGGACTTGGCCGCCGGTCTTCAGGAAGGCCGTGAACGACTCTACCGGCAGGCGGTACTTGAAGTGCGCGCGCGCCTCCTTGATGAGGTCGATGTCCAGGTTGCCTGAATTTGAACTGAGTCCATTGACGGCCGGGCGGTAGTACTTGGGGTTGGTGAAATCCAAACCGCCGTTCTGGATGAAGCGCGGGTAGAGGTCGCTCTGGGTGCGGTCGAGGATCCAGCCGACGCCGGTCTCGCCATTGGGTCCGACGACGTTGTTGGTCGCGGAGCCGGGGCCGCCGGCGGGTCCGACGAACGGTACATTGCCGAGTCGGTTAACCAGCGAGCCCTCGGCGCCGAGCGTCCGGTAGCGCGTGCGGCTGTAGAGGCCGGCCCACTCGATCTCGAGGCGGTTGAGGGTGTGCTCGCCGGCGACGTCAATGTGGCGCAGGCGCTGGTCGCGGTTGATCAGGGTCGAGGTGACGTCGATCAAGGCGGTTGCCGTGGTGCCGGAGGTCGCGTTCGCCGCCGTGGGAATGGCGCGGACCGTGGTGATGCGGTCGGTCCAGCCGGGTACGATGCCGGTGGTGGCGCTCGGAACGGTCGTCTGGCTGCCCGTGTAGGCGCGAGTCTGGTACTGGCGGCGCATCGGCTCGGGCGCGTCGTTGTAGATCAGGTT
>JBEGJD010000310.1:0-3503 GCA_041184765.1 Verrucomicrobiota bacterium
CCCGCTGCTACTTCCGCCCCCAGGCGTAGGCCCAGAAATCGAGGCGTCCGGCCACCTTCACCTCGTTGAATCCGGCGTGCCGGAGAAAGGCTTCCAGTTCCGGCTGCGTGGAGCATTTCGAGATCTGCGCGGGTCGCTCGCCCGGTGGGAAACGCAGGCTGTCCTCGAACACCGCCCACCCGGCCTTTGAGGCGAGATCAACGTTGTCGCAGTAGAATCTTCCGCCCGGCCGCAGCACCCGCCGCGCCTCGCGCACGTAGTTGTAGCGGTCCCACTCCTCCAAATGCATGAACACCACCGTGGTGTAGACCACGTCGACCGACGCGTCGGGGATCGGCTGCAGGTCGTAACCGGATATCTCCTGCAGCTTCACGTTCTCCAACCCCAGCAGCCGCCGCCCCGCGAGCCGCAGCATGTTCGAGGACACGTCGCAGCCGATCCACTGCTTCACGAAAGGGGATAAAACCCGGCCCACTCGGCCCACCCCGCAGCCGATCTCCAGGAAAACATCGTCGGACTTCACTCCCACCGTGTCGCGCAGGATGTCGACGGTGTCCTCGGCGTCGGCGTGGAACTTGTCCTCGTCGGTGTAACCGGCGACGTACAGGTAGGCGTCGTGCTTCGAACCCGAGAGGGAGTTCCAGACCGACTTGTAGTCGCCGCGCAGCTTGCTCATCGGCCGCGAGCCAACGCGCGGCCCGAGGCCCCGTCAAGGGACCTCCCGCTTGACGAAGCGGCGGGCATCAGGATCGTCCGTCCCATCATGCAGCGCCACCCGCTCCCGCCTCCCCACCTCCGGCTGCTCGCCGGAGTCGGAGTGCTGCTGGTGCTCGCGCTCACCGTCCTCGCCGCCAGCCCGGCGGCCCATATGTGGGCCCATGGGCGGGCCGACACATGCCACAGCCACTCTCATCCGGCCGATCCTATCCAGGAGGAGGATGATTCCGGCTGCGCCGTTGTACTCTTCGCGTCGGGGCTCGATGTGCCCGCCGAACCAGGCGCGCTGTTGCCGCCCACTTCCGTGGCCGGCGGCGTCCTGCCGGTCACGGCGGCCGAGCCACTGCTGTCGCGGCCCCGCTACCTCCGTCTGCCGGAACGCGGTCCGCCTGGACCGGTTTGAAGTCATCCGCTTCCGGGCCGCCCGATCACGGGCCGTCCTGAAGCCCGCCGCCCGGTTCCTGCGGGAACCAGCGTTTAGTTGGCACCCACGTCCCCGGGGCGTCGTGCCGAAACCTTCAACCTCGTCCAGCCCGACTCATGAATTTTCTATTCCGCCGTTCCCTTTTCTCCGCCGCCCTCGCGGGCGGCCTCACCGCGCAGACCGCGCCCAAACCCGCTGCTCCGGCCCACGAACACGCGCCGGTCGCCCTCGACCAATTCGTCAGCTCGGCCACGCCGTTCAAACGCAACCAGGTCGACCTCGCCCAATCCACCACCGTCCTCGCGGGACGCGCGCTGCTTTTAAAGCAGCGACCGACGCTCGGCGCCACGCTCGGCGGCGAGACCGGCATCAGCGACTCGTACTTCGGCCCGGGCGCCAGCCGGCCGATCGTGCGCGGACTCGACGGCGAACGCGTGCGCATCCTGGAGAACGGACTCGCCCTGCTCGACGCCTCCGCGAACAGCCCGGATCACGCCGTCGCGGTGGAGCCGTTCCTGGTGGACCGCATCGAGGCGGTCCGCGGGCCGGCCGCACTCCTCTACGGCAACGCGGCCGTGGGCGGCGTGGTGAACGTCATCTCCCACCGCATCGAGACCGAGCTGCACGACGAACGCGTGCGGGGCGGAGCCGAGGGGCGCCATGCCACCGGGTCCGGCGAGACGGCGCGCGGCGGCGTGCTCGACGTGCGGCTGTTCGGCGGCCGCGACCACGCGGTCGTTTTGCACGTCGATGCGTTCCGCCGTGAGGCGGGGGACATCAACATCCCCGGACCCGCGGAAAGTCTCCGGCTGCGCCGGGCCGAGATCGCGGAGGCACGCGCCGCGGGCAAGCCGGCTCCCGTTTTTGAAGGTGGCACTCTACCCAACAGCGGACTCGACGCGGAAGGCATGGCCTCAGGCCTCTCGTGGGTAACCCGGAACGGGTTTCTCGGGATCAGCCGGAGCGGTTTCAACACCGACTACGGCGTGCCGGGCCACGCCCACGAGGGAGAGGACGAAGGCGGCGTGCGGATCCGCCTCCGCCAGCGACGGAACGAGCTGCAAGGCGAGTGGCGCGCACCCCGTGCGACGGACCTGGTGCAAGGCGTGCGACTGAAGTTCGGGCGTGGCGACTACCGCCACACCGAGGTCGAGCCGGATGGCGCGATCGGAACCGTCTTCACCAACCGCGGCCACGACGGCCGCGCGGAGTTGCTGCACGGAGGAGGAACGGGTTGGAACGGAGCGGTTGGAGTGCAGTCCGGCCGCAACCGCTTCACCGCCGACGGCGAGGAGGCGTTCCTCCCGAATTCAACGAGCCGCACCGAGGCGCTCTTCGCCTTCGAGGAACTGGCCCGTGGCACGATCACCTGGCAGGCCGGCGGCCGGCTCGAACGCGCGCGCATCGCGGCGGACGGACACCATGCGCGTAGCGAAACGACCTTCAGCGGCGCCCTTGGGGCGGTCTGGCGCGTAGCGCCGGAGTGGACACTTGCGCTTTCGGCAACGCAGACGCGACGCGCCCCCAACGCGCAGGAGCTCTTCGCCGACGGACCGCACGCGGGCACGCAGGCCTACGAGATCGGCGACGATGATCTGGGCACGGAGCGCTCCACCGGCCTCGAGGTGAGCCTGCGCCGCCGCGTCGGCGATGTGACGGGGGCGGTGTCCGTGTTCACCAACCGTTTCGCAGGCTATATCTTCGGTCAACCCACCGAGCTGGTGGCGGTCGAGCATAAGAGCGGATGGAAATTCGTGGACGAACACAACCCGGAGGCCGCGGATCACGGCGGGCTACCGGTTTTCCGCACGGTGCAGCGCGCCGCCAACTTCTGGGGCTTCGAAGTGGAAGCGCTTTGGCACCTCCACGAGGCGCCCGGCAGCCAGTTCGACGTCCGTTTCACGGCCGACTTTGTCCGCGCCAAGGAGGGCGGCCGTCCCCTGCCCCGTCTACCGGAAGCGCGCGCCGGCGTCGGGCTGCTCTGGGCCTCGGCCGCGTGGACCTTCGGCGTGGACTACCTGCATGCGTTCCCGCAGCGCCAAGTCGCCGCGCATGAGACCAACAGTGACGGCTACCGTCTGCTCGGGGCCAATGTCAGCCGCGCGCTTAAGTTCGGCGCGGTCGAGGCCGAGGCGTTTCTGCGCGCCACGAACCTCGCTGATCGCGAGGCGCGGCCGCACACGTCGTTCCTCAAGGATCTCGCGCCCCTGCCCGGCCGCAGCGTGACGGCCGGCGTGCGGTTCAGCTTTTGACGCTCACCGCGCCTCGCTGAGCCGCGCGATCACCGCCGGCAGCAAGGCGTGCTCGGCGGCGTGCACCTTCGCGGCCACGACCTCGAGGGTGTCGCCCGGCTCGATGCGCA
>JBEGJD010000311.1:0-10573 GCA_041184765.1 Verrucomicrobiota bacterium
GGAAAAGTCCGTGTCTCGCAACCCAGGGGTGGGACGCTGGAGGCTTGGTGATGGAAATCGCGGTCATACTTCTTTTGGGCGCGCTCGCGGCGGTGGGCTTCATGCTCTTCAGGGAGCGGCAGACGCGGCGCGATTTGGAGGCTACGCATGCGCGGGAACTCGCGGCGCAACGTGAGCGGCGGGATGTCGAGCTACGGTCCCAGGCGGGACGCACGGCCGCGTTGTTCGACCGGATGGTGGAGGGCATTGTGGTGCTCGGCTCCGACGGACGCATCCGCCTGTCGAATCGCGCCGCGGCGGCGTTCTTCGGCTTCAAGCCTCCGGCGGAGGGCCAGACTGTTCTCGAAGCGACGCGCCATCACGAGGTGGCGGCCATCGTCGGCCGGCTCGCGCGCGAGCCCGAGGTGCTCAATCACGAGCTGCGGCTCGACGGCGCCGGAGGCGCTCGATTTTTGCAGGTCAACGCGCTGGCGTTGCGTTCGGTCGAGGGTGCCAACGACGGGGCGATCCTGGTGTTCCACGACCTGACGCGCCTCCGCCAGCTGGAGGCTCTGCGGCAGGAGTTCGTCGCCAACGTGAGCCACGAGCTGCGCACGCCGCTTTCGTTGATCAAGAGCGCGGCCGAGACGCTGATCGACGGCGGACGCGACGATCCGGCCATCACGGCGCGGTTCCTCGAGATCATCGACAAGCACGCCAACCGCCTCACGCACCTCATCGATGACCTGTTGCTGCTGGCGCGGATTGATTCCGGACGGGTGGAGCTCAACCTGAGCGCCGTCGATCTGCGAGCGGCGGCCGACGATGCTCTCGATGACGCCGCGCTGATCGCGCGGGCCCGGGAAGTTTCGCTCGTGAATGAGGTCCCGCCGTCCCTGCGGGCCGAGGCGGATCCGGAGCGTTTGCGTCAGGTGCTCGCCAACCTGATCGACAACGCGATCAAGTACGGCCGGCCCGGCGGGACGGTAACACTGCGTGGTCGCGACGCGGGCGGCGGCATGGTGGAAATTTCCGTGCGGGACGACGGCCCGGGCATTCCGCCGGAGGCGTTGTCGCGGGTGTTCGAGCGTTTCTACCGCGTCGACAAGGCGCGTTCCCGCGAGCAGGGCGGCACGGGACTGGGGCTCGCGATCGTGAAGAACGTGGTGCAGGCCCACGGCGGCGATGTGCGTGTCGAAAGCGCGGCCGGTCGCGGCGCGGAGTTCTCTCTGACGCTCCCCGCCGCGCGCTGAACGCGGGTTATCGGAACGGAAGGGGCGCTGGAATCGCTCCGCTTTTTTGAACCACGGATTGACACGGATAGACACGGATGAGCCGGGCCCGGTGTAGCAGCCGCGGCCGATCGCCGCGGACCACTGGCGAAGCCCCGGAATGATTTTGGGCCCGAGAGGCATACAATGTAGCCGAGGCTGCCAGCCTCGGACCTTACAGTGGACAAGACAGCCACCGGCGGTTTCGAAGGGCCGCCGTGGAGTGGAGATGTCAAGGGTCTCGTCTCCCCAATCTCGTTGGTCTCGGACGTCTCCCTCTTTTCCGTGTCTTTCCGCATGTTCCGTGGGCCAAAACCTCCGGCTTCGGCGGTTCGACCTCCGGCTTCAAATCAGCCCTGCCGTCGACTTGGTATCACCACGTCGGCGCGCGCACGACCGGCTGCAGTTCGCCGCGGGGCAGGGGCAGCTCCAGTCGCTCGATCGCACCGTCAAAAAGCAGGCGGCGTTGTTCCGGCGAAAGACCCGGCTCGAACAGCGCCTGGCGGTACTCGACGTAAACCGCCTCGGTCTCGCGCGCGTTGGCGACGCGCACCGCGGTGCCGATGGCCTGGTCGAGCTTGGCGCCCTCACGGGTGCCGATGATTTTCGCCGCCTCGGCGCGGATGGCGTCGCGTTCGGACAACAGGGTCGCCAGCCGCTGGTCGTACTCGGATCCCGCCTGTGAGATGCGCTCCCGCGCGGCCACAATTTTTTCGAGGGTCGCGGGAGGAATCGCGCCGCCGCCGCGGGCGGCGCGGCTGGGGATGACCACAAAACGTAATCCTTCCGCCTCGAAGCGGTAGCTCGCCTGCATCGGCAGGTCGCGGGTCTCGGCGAGGATCGCCTCAATCCGCTCCACCGCGCGGCGCTGCGCGTAGCCGATGTCCTGCAGCAGCGCATTCAGGCGGGACTGCAGCACGGGCGGAAGCGGCGTGCGTTCCATCACGGGCACGACTTCGGGCCGATCGGCGATACCTTGGCGGATTTCCGCGGCCAGCGCTTCCAGCTCCGCCAGCTGCGGCCGCTGCTTTTCCGCGAGCGCCTTCAGCGGGTTGGGGCGGAAAAAAGCGAAGCGTCGTCCGTCGTGGGCGAAGACAGCGTCGTAGAGCTCTGTTTTCAGCGCTGATTTTCGTGTCTCGTAGTCCGCGACCTTGGCCGCGACTCCGGGCGACAGGTCGGAGGGCACGGTGATGCGGGCGGGTTCGGGTGGAAAAAAGAGGTAGGGATTATTGGCGGCGGCCGCCTCGGGGTTCTCGCCCGCGTTGAGCAGTTCGAGGGAAATTTCGCGTAGCAGACGGCGCTGGGCGGGAAGCAACGCGTCCTGGTAGTAGGCCGCCGCCCGCATTACCTGTGCGATCTCGGCGGGGGAAAAGCCGCGCCGCTCCTTGTCGCCGAGATGCCATTGTCGGTAGGCGTTCCAGCTGAGGTCGCTCGAGCCGAGATCACGCCGGAGAGCCTCGGCGGTTTCCTCCAGCGTGCGGAGGGCACCGGATTGCCGGCCGGCGAGCGTGGAGAGGGCGGCGGCGCGTTCCGCGGGGGCGAGGGCCTGGGCTTTCTCCAAACCCGCACGCAATTCGGCCAGGAGCGCGACCTTGGTGCGGCGGTATTCGTCGACGCGCGCCCTCAAGCGATCCGGGAGGCGTTTTAAAGCCAGGCGAGTGGCTAGCGCGGGATAGAATGGCTCGTTGACGAAAGCGGCCATCTCCGGCGGTGCGGCGAGCCGGCCGGCGGGTGGATTGGCTCGGGGTAGCGCGCGGCCCAACGGCGGCGGCGTGGGCGGGAAAAACACCGGCACCCGCTCATCGATGAAATCGCCTCCGCGCATGCGGGGTTCCCCGGGCGAACGGCCGAATTCCCGTTCCGGGTCCTGGGATGCGGCGGGTACCGTCAGGATGACGGCGACCATGAATCCGCAGGCCGAATCAAGCCGGCGTGCTCCTCGGAATGCCCCTGGTTGGCGCATGCGGAATTACGATGCCCGCCAAGTGCAGATTCGCCAGCCGGGACTCCGGCCACCTCGGAGCTCAGAACCGCAGGAAGAGTCTCTCCAGCCCATAGGCCAGCAAGGCCGTGACGGGGAGGGTGAGTACCCAGGCCCACAGGATGCGCTCGACCACACCCCATTTGACGGCGCTCAGGCGCTTGGTGGCGCCCACCCCCATGATGGACGTGGAGATGACGTGCGTCGTCGAGACCGGCACGCCCATGGTCGCGGTGCCGTGGAGGATGATGGCGGCGGTCGTTTCGGCCGCGAAGCCATGCACTGGCTGCATTTTCACCATCTTGTGGCCCATGGTGCGGATGATGCGCCAGCCACCCGCGGCGGTTCCGGCGGCCATGGTGATGGCGCAGGTGATCACGACCCAGAAGGGGATGTCCTTGAACTCCTGCACGCGCAGGAAGTGCGCCCATTCCGGCAGGTTGGCGAACGCGCCGGTCGACGTGCCGGTGAAAAGCGCGAGCGTGATGATGCCCATCGTCTTCTGCGCGTCGTTGGAGCCGTGGCTGAACCCCATGAATCCCGCGCTGATGAGCTGGGCCTTGCCGAAGATGAGGGCGACGATCCGCGGGGTGGCTTTCCGCAGGATGATCAGCAGCAGCCCCATCAGGAGCGCGCCGCCGATGAAGCCGACCAGTGGCGAGGTGAACATCGGGAGCACGACCTTGGGCCACAGGCCGACCGCCGCGCCCTTCTTGTCGGTCGCGCTCCAAATCAGCACGCTCCAGTTCCCGCCTGCCGTGGCCATCGCCGCGCCGCACAACCCGCCGATCAGCGCGTGGCTCGAGCTCGACGGCAGTCCCAGCCACCAGGTGAAAAGGTTCCAGATGATCGCCGCGAGCAGCGCCGCGAGCACGGTTGTCATCGTGACCGCCGAGGCGTCCACGAGACCGCTGCTGATCGTCTTGGCCACCGCCGTGCCCACCAAGGCTCCGATCAGATTCCAAAACGCGGCCCACATCACCGCGGCCCGGGGAGTAAGGACCTTGGTGGAGACCACGGTCGCGATCGCGTTGGCGGTGTCGTGGAAGCCGTTGATGTACTCGAACGTCAGGGCGGCGAGGAGAACGATCAGGAAAAGCGTCATGGGCGGTCGCGCGGGTCCGGGCCGGAGGAGGGCGGCGGTGCCGGCTCAGGAGTGCTTGAGCACGATCTGGACGACGATGTTGCCGGCGTTGCGGCAGCGGTCGACGGCCTGCTCCACCATCTGGTAGAGGTCGTGGAGCACGACGAGTTCACGCGGGTCGCAGGGCGACTGATAGAGCTCCTTCATCAGCTGGAGCATGACCTTGTCGGCCTCGCCCTCGGCGAACTGCAGGCGGTCGTTGGCCTCGCGGATGCGCTCGACGTTGGTGCCGCCGCGCAGCTGCCCGACCATGAACACCACGGCGTCGGCCGCCTGGAGCATCAGCTCCGCTTGGCGTTCAAACGCGGCGTGAGGGATTCGCCCGGGATAGATGGAGAGCCGCTCGACGATCTTCTCCACCTGCTTCGGTATGCGGTAGAGGGCGAAGGAAAGCTCCTCGATGTCCTCACGCTCCAGCGGGGTCACAAAGGTCTTGGAGAGCTCCTCGGTCATGAGGTGACGGATGCGCTTCTCCTTGCGCCGGCTCTGGATGAATTCGTCGAGCGAGACGCCCGCCGCGGTGCCGGTGGCGATTTTCCGCAGGGCACCGGCGAAGAGCTCCGCGCTCGTCTTCGCCTCCTGCGCACCGGCCTCGAGGAGATCGAAGAACTTGTCGTCTTTACCGAGGAGTTTCTTGAGGGAGAGCATGCGCCTCGGAGGTAGCGTGGGCCGGGTCGATGGCGAAACAATTCTCCGGTTCCGGCTCAACCTTTGCCGCGGAGCGTAATCCACAGCAGGCCGATGCGTTCGCGGATCGCGAAGGAACTTCCGCCGAGGGCGTCGAAGCCGAAGAGGAAATCGTCAAACGAGAGCGGATCATCGTGGTGCGCGCGGTAGTCGCACGGGCAGGCGAGGGCGTCGGCACCCGCCCCGCGGAAGAGCGCCATCGCACGCGGCTGATGCCACGCGGATGTCACCACCGCCACCGGTGCGCCGGCGGCGAGGCGTGTGACGAGATTGGCCTCGTCCTCCGTGTCGCGCCCTTCCGGAGCCTCGATGATCCGTGTCGGATCGATGCCGAGCTGCACTGCCGCTCGGGTCAGCACGGACGCATGGGTGGGTTTTCCCGAGGGTCCGCCGCCGGTCATCACGAGCCGCGCTTCCGGCACCGCGCGCGCGATCCGCACGGCCTCGGTCAGACGAGAGATGGCCGAGGACGACAGCAGGTTGTTCGCCGCGACATCCGGCGAGAAGCCGTTCCCGCCGCCGAGCACCGCGATGAAGCGCACCCGCGCCACGGATTCCGGCACGGGCTGGCCGGGAATGAATTCCGCCACCGGCGGATGGCGGTCCTGCAGGCTGCGGGTGAGCGCCTTGCTGACGAGGGTCTGGCTGAGGACGAGAATCAGTCCGGCGCCCGCGAAGATGAGAACCCGTCCGAGGCGCGGCCGGCGCCCGCGCCGGATGAACCATATCCCCGCCGCCACGAGCAGCATCCCCATTTGCAGCGGCATCAGCCAGAAGCTGATGAATTTCTTCAGCCAGAAAAGCATGGCCGCAGCCAAACCTCCGACGGTGGTTTGCGCCAGCCTGAGTGCGGGCGGGCGGCGGTTTGCCGCTAAGGAGGCCGCTGTTCCTCGACGGTAGGAACTTCCGAATGTTCCAGCTGTTTAACCGCGGATCTCACAGATGGCGCGGATGAGGCCGATGCCGTCAGGCGTTTCGAAACCTCGCGGCCTTCGTGTTCAAATGATGGGCTGACGGCGCGTTCGCATCGCTACGCGGCGGGGTAACCACGGATGGACTCGGATCGACACGGATCCGGGACGCATGGTTTGGGTGTAGCCGGGGTCCGACGACCCCGGCCGATGCCGGTAAGCAGGACAGCCGAGGGCTATTCCGAAGGCGCCTGATGTTTAACCGCGGATCTCACAGATGGCGTGGATGAGGCCCATGCCGCCAGGCCTTTCCGGACTTCGCGGCCTCCCTGTTCAGGAGAGCCACCGAATAAGACTCTGATTCGGTGCGCGGATCAGCCGTTCGCGATCAGGCGCAGCGCGCCCGGGCGTACCATGAAACTGGCAGGCGTCATGCCGACCGTGTCGCCGTCGAGCTGTACCTCAGAAGGAGTCGCGGTGGTCACTTTGATTTCCCTCGTCCGGAAATACGCGGCGCGCCGGTGGCGCACGTGCGTTCCGCGCAACAAGCGGATGAATTGCAGCGCCACTTCCACGCGGCTCGTGGCCCGAATCAGACTGAGGTCCAACGCGCCGTCGTGCGGCGAAGCGCCGGGGGAGAGGTGCATCATCCGGCCGCCGGCGCGCGCCGTGTTGCCGGCGCAGATGAGCAGATAATCCCCGGCGTGCTTGCCGGCATCCGTCGCCACCTGCGCGGCCACGGGACGGTATCCCGCGAGCGCGCGGAAAAATCCGACCGAATAACAGAGGCGGGGGCCGAAGATCCATTTCACCGTTGGGGTCGTCAGGCGCACGACGTCGGCGGCGAGTCCAACTGCCGCGAAACAGAACGCGTGGGTAACCACGGGTCTGTTTCCCACCACGCATACTACCTGGATCGCGTCGAAGGTGCGCGGGGTTCCTGCGGTCACCGCGCGGACCGCGGCCGCCAAGGATCCGGTTCCGGCGACGTGCGCGAGGTCGTTTCCCGTCCCGAGCGGGATGATCGCCACGGGCTGGTCGGGACGCGCCGAAGACAACACCCCGGAGCACACCTCGCGCGCGGTGCCATCGCCCCCCGCTGCGGCGATGACCTCGAATTCGCCGGCGTCGGCCGCAGTCGCGGCCAGGACCGTGGCGTGTCCGCGTCCCGCTGTTTCCCGCAATGTCACGTGGCATCCGGCGTTCTCGAGCCGCGACCTCACGCCGGAGATTTCCCGCGCGGCCCGTCCCGCGCGGGCGGTCGGATTCAGGATGAGCAGGACACGGCGGGACATGACTTGGGTTTGGTCTTAGTCGGAGCGACCGCCCGATCGCGAGAAGCAAGCGGCGCCAGTACGGATGCCATCAACACCACGGAGCCGGTCAGACCTTTGTTGCCTCCGTTACCTCCTGTTCCACGCGGCTCGACAGGAGCAAACGGAGGTAACGGAGGACACTGGTTGACGCGTGCAATTGGCGGGTCGGCTCCGCAACCTGCGCCGCGTGCTCCCGATGCCCCGCGTCCTCCCCGCGCCGCGCACGTTCCTCACCGGCGTTGCCGCCGCGATCGTCGCCGGCTCAATCCTTCCCGCCTCCGCCATGGCCGCCGACTTCCAGCTCACTTCCGCGCCGCAAGGCCACGTGCTTACCAACACCGGCGTCTGGTCGCCCGACTCCCGGTGGATCGTCTACGACACGCGCTCGGCCGATAATGTTTTCGACAGCACCCGCATCGAACGGATCGAGGTCGCGACGGGGCGCGTCGAGACGCTTTACACCGCGACCGAAGGCGCCGCCTGCGGCGTCGTGACCTGGCATCCGACGGAGCCGCGCGTGGTGTTCATCCACGGTCCCGAGCGCCCCACCGCCGACTGGACCTACGGGATGACTCGCCGGCGCGGAGCGATCGTCGACGCGCTTGCCCCGGGCAACGCGCGGCCGCTTGACGCGATGAATTACGCGCCGCCGTTCACGCCGGGTGCACTGCGTGGTGGCTCGCACGTCCACGTTTTCAGCCCCGACGGTGCTGCGGTGAGTTTCACTTATGAAGACGAGGTCCTCGCGCGGCTCGGAACGAGCGGTGGGCACGACCTCAACCAGCGCACGATCGGCGTCACGCTGCTCGGCGTTGGCCGGAACGTGCACGTCGCGCGGAGCCACCCGCGCAACCATGACGGCGACGGGTTCACGGTGGTGGTCGCGCGCACCGTGAATCGCCCGCGCCCCGGGGCCGACGAGATCAACCGGGCGTTCGAGGAGTGCTGGGTGCCTCGGCACGGCGGGCCGAGAACGCTGGCGTTTCTCGGCAATGTGACGGCGGCCGATGGGCGCGAGCACGCGGAGGTGTTTCTGGTCGAACTGCCCGCGGATCTCACGGTGGCGGGCGAGGGCGGACCCTTGGAAGGCACCGAGACGCGCCGCCCGGCGCCCCCGAAGGGTACGGTGCAACGGCGCCTGACCTTTACGCAGGGCCGGAAGTTTCCCGGGGTGGTGAACGTGCCGCGCCATTGGCTGCGGGCCGCACCGGATGGGTCCGCGATCGCGTTCCTGATGAAGGACGAAATCGGCGAGCCGCAGCTCTGGACGGTGGCTCCTTCGGGCGGTGAACCACGGCAGGTCACGCGCAATCCTGCCGGTGTAGCCTCGGCGTTTAGCTGGAGTCCCGACGGCCGCCGGATTGCGCACGTGATGGATGGAAGCGTTTGCGTCACTGAAGTCGCGACTGGACTTACCACCCGCCTCACTTCCCGCGCCGAAGGTGGGAATGCGCCCCTGGCGCTCGCCTGTGTGTTTTCCCCGGATGGCCGTCGGATCGCTTACCAGCGCAAGGTCCGGGGCGCCGGAGGCGTTTTTGCCCAGATTTTTATCGTCGATGCCGAAACCTGACTCCTTCGCCGGCGCGCGCCGCGGAGTTCCGCTGCACCTTTTCCCTGCGCTCTTCGCGGCTGTGCTGCTCGGCGCTTTGCTGCCGGCCGCGGAGTGGTCGCGTCCCAATGTGCTCTTCATCGCGGCCGACGACCTGCGGGCGGATCTTGGCTGCTACGGATCGCCTGAAGCGTTGACGCCGAACCTCGATGCGCTGGCGCGGCGTGGCGTCGTGTTTGAACGCGCGTATTGCCAGCAGGCGGTGTGCAATCCCTCGCGGGCCTCGATCCTGACGGGCCGGCGCCCCGACACACTGCGGGTCTGGGATCTGCGGCGGCATTTCCGCGAGACGTTTCCGGGGATCGTGACGCTGCCGCAGCATTTCAAGGAGAACGGCTACACGACCGTTGGTCTGGGTAAGCTCTTCCACAACGAGTCGGGCGGGAAGCCCCCGTTCCCCTTCAAGGATCCACCCTCGTGGTCGGAGCCTCCGCTCTTCGCCGACGGGCCGCACTGGGCTGACTGGGTGGAGGAGGCGGGCGGCGCCCCGAAGGGCAAGGGTGGCGCGGTGCAGAGGCTGGACGTGCCCGACGAGGCCTACCTTGACGGGCGCATCGCGGACGCGGCGGTGCGACGCCTCGGGGAACTCGCGCGCGACGGAAAACCCTTCTTTCTCGGCGTGGGTTTCTGGAAGCCGCACCTGCCGTTCAACGCACCGAAGCGCTACTGGGACCTCTACGATCGAACGCGTTTGCGGCCGCCTTCGCCGCCGGCGATGCCCGCGGGCGCGCCAGTGCTTGCCGGCCACACGTGGAACGAGCTGCGCGGTTACGCGGGTATGCCCAAGGACGGGCCGCTTTCCCCGGAGCAGATCGTTGAGCTACGCCACGGGTATCTCGCGTGCGTCAGTTTCCTGGACGCGCAGGTTGGCAAGGTGCTGCGCGAGCTGGGTCGCCTGGGATTGGAGCGGAACACGCTGGTGGTGTTTTGGAGCGACCACGGATTCCACCTCGGCGAGCACGACCTCTGGGGAAAAACCACGAACTATGAGCTCGATACGCGGGTGCCGTTGATCTTCGCGGGTCCGGGTGTGACAGCCGGCGGCCGCGCGCCGGGGTTGGCGGAGTTGCTCGACGTTTATCCCACGCTCGTCGAGGCGAGCGGTCTGCCCGCCGCAGCCGGAACGGAGGGTCGCAGCCTGCTTCCCCGGCTGCGTGACCCGTCGGCGCCGGGAAAGCTTTGGGCGATCTCGCAGCACCCACGTCCGGCTTACGGCAACAAGCTCACGCATATGGGATACGCGCTGCGATCCGCGGCGCATCGGTACGTCGAGTGGCGCGAGTTGGCCGGAGGAGCCGTCGTCGCGCGCGAGCTCTACGACCACCGCGCCGACCCGGCGGAATCCGTCAACCGCATCGACGATCCCGCGTTGGCATCCGTGGTCCGCGAATTCGCCGCCGAGGCCTCGCGGCTCATCGCGACCGGCGGCGGCTTGCCGGCCGCGCGGCCCTAGGAGATCCATGTTTCGGGAATTTCAAGGCGTCCGCCAGGAGCCGGGTTTGCGGCGGCGGTGGTTCGAGTCATCCGATCTGGATCTCGTCGTGTGGTACGCGGCGGACGGCACGATCTCGGGGTTTCAGCTATTGCACGACACGCCGCGGGGCGGCCGAGCGCTGACTTGGAGTCCCGGGTTGGGTTTTTCGCATCACGCCATCGATGCGGGAGACCGCCTGCT
>JBEGJD010000312.1:0-7873 GCA_041184765.1 Verrucomicrobiota bacterium
CGGCCATCATCCTCGCCGGCGTCCTGCTTCCGCTGGCCGCCGCCGCCCAGTCCGCCACGGGAGTCATCGCCGGGCGCGTCTTCAATCCCGCCACGGGCGAATACGTCCGCAACGCGCGCATCAGCGTCGAGGGCACGTCCCTGCAGGCGGTCTCCGGGGACGGCGGCGCCTATTCCCTCCCCGGCGTACCCGCCGGCGCCGCGCGCCTCGTCGTCACGTACACCGGCTACCGCGCGGACCCCGCCGTGGTGCAGGTCGCCCCGGGCGGCAGCGTCACCCGCGACTTCGAGTTGGTGAGCACGCTCGACGCCGGCTCGGCCGGATCGACCGTGAAACTCCAGCGCTTCGTCGTCTCCTCCGAGCGCGAGGGCAACGCGAAGGCCATCATGGAGCAGCGCAATTCCATGAACATCACCAACAGCGTCGCCTCCGACGTCTTCGGCGATGTCGCCGAGGGCAACGTGGGCGAGTTCCTCAAGCACATCCCGGGCGTCGAGCTCGACCTCGTGCAGGGCGAGATCCGCACCATCCGGCTGCGCGGCCTCGATTCCGAGTACACCCGGGTGTCGCTCGACGGGGTGTCGCTCGCCAGCGCGGACGCGAACCAGGGCGCCTCCGGCAACGCCCGGGCCTTCTCGTTCGAGCAGGTTTCGCTCGCCAGCATGGAGTCCATCGAGGTCTCCAAGACCATCAGCGCCGACGTCGACGCCAACGCCCCCGCCGGCACGATCAACCTCAAGACCAAGCGCGCGTTTGATCGCGCCGGACGCCGCGTCTCCGCGCAGGCCAACCTCACCGCCTTCTCCACGCGCTTCTCGCCAAGCGAGTCGTACGGGCCCGACGACCGCCTCTCCCATAAGATCCACCCCGGGGGGATCCTCGATTACTCGGACGTCTTCCTGGGCAAGCGTCTCGGCATCAACCTGAACATCAGCGAGTCGATGGCGTACTCGGCCAACGCGCGCACGACCAACACCTACAGCTACGCCGCCACCGCCGCCGATCCGCGCCCCGTCGTCCCCACCGCCATCAACTTCCTTCACGCCCCCCGCACCAACCGGCGCTCCACCGTCAACTTCACCGCCGACTACAAGACCTCCGACCACCTCGTCCTTTCCCTCGGTCTCCTCTATAATTACGCGGACCTGAACAACCCCCAGCGCTCCCTCACGTTCAACACCGGCGCCCGCAACACCGTTGTCGGAGCCGATCCGCTGCTCGCCTTCACCACCACCTCGACCGCCGCCAACGTCGCCGCCAACCCGGCCGCCATCGTGAAACTCGGCCAGACGATGACCGCGGTGCCGAAATTCGAGTACCGGCGCGGCGATCTCCTCGTCGAGGGCAAGTTCTCCGCCTCGAACTCCATCAGCTGGTACGACCCGCGCGGTCGCCGCGGATCCATCCGCGACGCCGGCGGCCCGACCGTCACCGGCGTCACTTACACGGCGCGGCGCTCCACCCTGCGGAGCGTCGACTGGAAGGTTGAGCAGACCGGCGGGCCGGACTGGGACAACGGCGCGAATTACACCAACCCCGCGATCACGATCGACGACGGCCGGTACGCGCTGACGGACGTCTACAGCGGCGAGCTCACCGCCAACCTCCGCACCACGCGGGTGCTGCCGGTGGCATGGAAGGCCGGCTACAAACGCCGCTACGAGATCCGGGACTTCCGCCTCGATACGGAGTCCCTGCGTTTCAACCTCAACGGCGCCGGCGCGGCCGGCGCGTGGGCCGCGTACAAATCTCCGTTCGACTTCGACATGGGCGGCACGAACACCGACTCCTCCGTGCGCTCGCTCAACCGCGGCTCCGTCTGGATGCCCGACCTGGTGCGGATGGGAAACCTGTTCCGCGAGGAGCCCGCGCGTTTCAGCCAGACGATCACCGCCGCCAATTTCTACAACGCCTTCATCGGTAACCGCCGCAATTACGAGGAGACGATCGACGGCGCGTTCCTGATGGGCACCACCCAGCTCGGGCGCTTCCTCGTCCGAGCCGGCGTGCGCCACGAGGAGACCATGACCGATTCCCTCGAGTTCAACCCCCGCTCGGCGCAGGAACTCGCCGCCGCCGGCTTCGCCGAGACGAACGGCCGGGCCACCTCGATCGACGGCCTGAAGTACCAATTCTTCTCCAAGCCGAAAATCCACCGCGAGGGCAGCTACGGCAACTGGTTCCCCAGCGCGTCTCTGAAGTACAAGCTCAGCGCCAACTTCGACGCCCAGCTCGGCTTCAGCTCCACCATCCGCCGCCCGACCTTCCGCGACGTCGCCGGCGTGTGGGTGATCAATGACGACAACCTCACCGTCAGCGCGCCCAACACCAGCCTGAAGCCGGAAACCTCGCGCAATCTCGCCGCGCGCCTCGCGTACTATTTCGAGCCGGTCGGCATCCTCGCCGCCAACGTCTACCAGAACCAGGTGAAGGGGCTCTTCATCACGAGCCGGATGACCGCCGCGGAGTTCGGCTACAAGGGCGACCTCGATCTCTCCAGCTACGAGTTCATCACCACGACGCCGAGCGCCAACGACGTCACCGTGCGCGGCATGGAACTCGAGTACTCCCAGTCGCTCTCCTTCCTTCCCCAGCCCTTCAAGGGTCTCAACGTCCGCGCGAGCTACACCCGCAGCTACGCCAGTATCCCCAAGGCGAACATGATCCCCCATTCGGTGAACGGCGGGGTGAGCTACGCGTACCGCGGCTTCAACATCTACTCCGCCCTCACCTGGCGCGACGACTACCCGACCACCGTCACCGGCAACCCGCGCTACTACCGCCACCGCGCCAACCTCGACGTCGGCGGCGGCCTCCGGATCAACTCGCGCTACAGTTTCTTCTTCTCGGCCCGCAACCTCTTCAACGAGCCTTACCTCATCATGGAGAAGGTCGGGGCCAACGCTCCGGTCGTGCAGTTCTACGAGGTCAACGGCACCAATTGGACCTTCGGGATCAAGGGCGTGTACTGAACCCCGCTGCTGCCTGATTGAGGCCGCGGAACAAAACCGCTGCCTGGTGATCGCGCCCGCCGCGTACGCGGGATCACCGGCGGCGGCATCGCCTGGCCTTCAGGCGGCGCCACCGACGAAGCGGTGGATTGCACGGAAGCCCTGAGTTCCTGATTTCCAGATTCTCTCGGTCCTCGGTGCCTCCGTGGCTCCGTGGTTGCATGGCTCGTTGATCCGGCCACGCGGATATTTTCCGCCTTTCCCCGGTCTGGGGCGCGCCCACGCTCGGCGCACCCCATGAAGACCAGAACCCTCCGAGGCCTCACGGCTCTGCTTGTACTCGCGTCGGCGCTCCGCGGCGCGCCGGAAACGTTGTTCGACGGTAAATCCCTCGCCGGCTGGGACGGTGACCTGAAGTGGTGGCGCATCCAGGACGGCTGCCTCACCGGTGGCTCCCTCACCGAGAAGGTGCCGCGGAATTTTTTCCTCACCCACGCACGGTCGTTCCAGAACTTCGATCTGCGCCTGCGGATCAAGCTCACCGGCGTGCCCGGCACCGGCATGATCAACAGCGGCGTGCAGATTCGCAGCCTCCGCGTGCCCAACGACACCGAGATGGCCGGCTACCAGGTCGACGCCGGCGAGGGCTGGTGGGGCAAGCTCTACGACGAGTCTCGCCGCCGCCGCGTGATCGCCGAACCCGCCGACCTCGCCGCGGTCAACGCCGCCGTGCGCAAGGACGACTGGAACGAGTACCGCATCCGTGCCGAGGGCCCGCGCATCCGTTCGTGGATCAACGGCGTGCCCGCCCTCGACTACACCGAGACCGAGCCGCGCACCGCCGCCGACGGCCTCATCGGCGTCCAGATCCACAGCGGAGGCATGGCTCTCGTGCAGGTGAAGGATGTCGTCATCGAGGAACTGCCGCCCACTCCGGGCGCCGTCACGTGGGCGCAGGTCGGCCTGCCGCCCCCTCCCCCGCCGAAGGAAAAGAACGCCAAGAAGAAATCCGCCTCGGCCGCGCCGGCGGCACCGGCCCCCGCGCCGGCTGCCAAGACCGCTACGGTGACGAAGACCGGCCGCGACATCAGCTACAACGCGATGGGCACCGATCCGCTGAGCCCCGAGCGGCAACGCGCGTCATTCCGCGTCCCCAAGGGTTTCGAGGTCGAGCTCGTCGCCGCCGAGTCGACCGGCCTCGGCAAATTCATCGGCCTTTCCTGGGATGCCCGCATGCGGCTGTGGTCGATGACCGCGCTCGAATACCCGGTCGACGCCAACGAGAACAAGGCGGAGTCGGACGCCCTCTTCGCCCGCGGCGGCCGCGACCGCGTGGTGGTGTTCGATGAGCCGCACGCGGCGTCACCGGGTCCGCCGCGCGTGTTCGCCGACGGGCTGGTGATGCCGCTCGGGGTGCAGCCGTGGCGCGACGGCGCTCTGGTGCAGTACGGACCCGACATCCGCTTCTATCGCGACACCGACGGCGACGGCCGCGCTGACCGCCACGAGGTGGTGCTCACCGGTTTCGGCACGCAGGATTCGCACCTTTTTCCGCATCAATTTCTCCGGCAGCCGGGCGGCTGGGTCTTTGTGGCCCAGGGTCTCTTCAATAATTCCAAGGTGCGGCGTCCCGACGGGAGGCCGTTCGCGGACGGTGCCACCGAGGTCCCGTTCCTCCAATGCAAGCTCGCCCGATTCCAACCGGACGGCTCGGCCTTCGAGAACCTCACCGCCGGGCCCAACAACATCTGGGGCCTCGTCACCAGCCGCGAGGGCGAGACCTTCCTGCAGGAGGCCAACGACCAGGGGTATCCGGTTATTCCTTACGCACCTGGCATCTGGGTGCGCACCGGCTCCAAGGATCTCCTTCGCCCGTACCAGCCGCTCATGCCAGCGCCGCTCGCGCCCGCCCAGATGGGCGGCACCGGCCTGAGTGGCCTCGCATTGGCGGAGGATCACGACGGGCTTTTCCGCGGGCGCGCCGGAGCCACCGCGCCCGGCACGAAGGTGTTCTTCCTCGCCAACCCGATCACGGGAGCGATCCAGATCGTCACCGCGACGCCCGAAGGCCCGCGCTTCCGCTACGCCAAGCAGGCGGACTTTCTCACGACCGACGACCGTTGGTTCCGCCCCATCGCGATCGCCTTCGGGCCCGACGGCGCTCTCTACATCGTAGACTGGTACAACCGGATTATCTCCCACAACGAAGTCCCCCGCACGCACCCCGATCGCGACAAGTCCCGCGGCCGCATCTGGCGGGTGCGCCACCGCGACCAACCGAGGATCGCGCCGCCGGATCTTACGAAGCTGGGCGACAATGAACTCCTCACGCAGCTCGGCCACCCCAACGCGCTCGTCTCCCGCCTCGCCTGGCTGGAGATCACGGACCGCCGCGCCACCGGGCTCGGCCCGCAACTCACGCGCCTCGCCGTGGACCGCGCGGCGCCAATGGACCGCCGCCTCGCCGCGCTGTGGGCGCTCGAGGGTCTGCGTGATCCCGATCCGGCGCTGCTCGCGGCGCTCGCCGCGGATCCCGATCCCGCGCCGCGTCGCGAGGCCGCCCGGCTGGCGGCGATGGGCGGTGAGGATGTTTTTCTCCAAGTCGCAGCGCCCCTGGCGGGCGATCCGCATCCCGCGGTGCGGGCGGCTGTGGGCGACGCCCTGCGGCGGGTCGCGGGCGCGGGGCCGCGCGCGATGGAAATTGCCGCGCGGCTCGGCGGTGCGCGGCTTGGCGCCGACGCCGGCGAGTGGGAACGCTACGAACGCGACTTCGAACGCTACCTCGCTCGCTGGGCGATGGAGAGGAATCCCGCCGCCGTCCGTGATTTTCTGGAATCCCCCGCCGGCCGTGCACTGCCCGTCGAGAACCGCGTCCTCGCGACCCTCGCGTTGGGTGGAAGCGACGCCGCCGCGGGGCTCGCGCGCCTTTCCGGCGCGCTGGGGCGCACGCTGAACGAGGAGGAGATCCGCGTGCTCGCCGCCCACTTCGGCGATCCCTCCGTGCGCACCGTGCTCGCCGCCGCGTTGGCCGGCGAAACCACGCGGACACCCGTCCTCCGCGCGCTCCTCGCGATCCGCACCGGCATCGACGCCACCCCGCTGGCCGCCGACCTCGCCGCCGCGGCGGGCAAGCTGCTGTCCTCAGCTGAATCTTCCGACGCGACCCTCGGCGCCGAGGTGGCGGGCGCCTTCCGGTTGAAACAACTCGCGGATCCGCTCGACCGGCTGGTGCAGAAGGAGGCCGGAAAATCGCCCGCGTCGCTCGCCGCGCTGCGCGCCCTGCGTGAGATGGGCGAGGGCCTCGCCGGAACGCTCGCGACGATTCTCCAACAGGGACCGACTGCGCCGATCGCCGACGAGATCATCGCCACGCTCGCCGGGACCCGCGATCCCACCGGTCCTGTCACGCTAATGCGGCTCCTGCCGACACTCAGCGTCGGGCCGCGCGGCCGGGCGCTCGACCAACTCTCGCGCACCCCGGCCGGCGCGGCCGCGGTGGCGGCGCAGCTTAAGGGGGGACAAATCCCCGCGGGAGATATCGGTCGAGTGACGCTGGAGCGTCTGCGGCTCCTGCGTCCCGACGACGGCGACCTCGCCGCGCTCGCCGCCAAGCTCGGCGCGGAGGGGCTCAATGTCCTGCGTCTCGGCGGAGCCGACGCCGACTACGCCGCGACCCAACTCACGCTGAAGGGTGCTTTCACGGTGGAGGCTTGGGTAAAGCTGGAGGCTCCGATCTCGAATCACGACGGCCTGCTCGCGGCGCCCGGACGCTTTGACCTGAATTTCTCCGGCGGCCAGCTGCGCTTGTGGTTGGGTGGCGAACTGCGGGACGTGGTGGTCGCCCGACGCAAGATCACCCCGGGCGTCTGGACGCATTGCGCGCTCACGCGGGACGCCACCGGCGTTTTCCGCGTTTATCTCAACGGCGAGCTGGATGCGACCGGGACCAAGACCGACACCCGCGACTACAACGGGCTCGACCTTGGTCGCACGTCCCCCAGCGCCGGCGGCACCGCGGGCTGGATCGCGGAGTTCCGCGTCTGGAACGAGGCGCGCTCAGCGTCCGCAATCCGCGCCTCATTTGACCGAACCCACGCGACCGACCCGGCGCGGCCCGCGGAACTGGCCCGTGTTTTCGCCGGCGTGGAGTGGGGCGTCCTGCACGGCACGGCCCGGATTGAATACGTCACGGATGCTCCCGTGCTCCTCACGCCAGCGGAGGCCGCCGCCCAGGAGGAGAAGTTCAATCGTTTCCGCGCGCTCGCCAACGCCCGGGGCAACGCGGAGCACGGTCGCACGCTGTTCACCGCGACCTGCCTCGCTTGCCACCAGCAGGGCGGCAAGGGCGGCCAGATCGGTCCGGCCCTCGATGGCGTGGGGCTGACCGGCGTGGAGGCCCTGCTCCGCAACCTCCTCACGCCGAGCGCCGCGATGGAAAGCGCCTACCGCACGTACCGCGTGGTAACCGCGGATGGCACGGTCCACGAGGGTTTCCTCGCCGAGGAGCGTTCCGATGCCGTCGTGCTGCGCGTACCCGGCTCTCCCGATCGTGTCGTTCCTCGCGGCACCGTTCGCGAGGCGAACTATCTCCGTCGCTCACTCATGCCCGAAGGCCTGCTTGAAGCGCTGCCGCCGGAACACGTGAGCGATCTTTTCGCCCACTTGAAGAGTCTGCGCTGAGGATGTTCCGAGATCGGCTCTGGCGACCTCAGTTGCCGGCGGCCTTCCGCGCCGAGGCCTTGGGGCTGAAGGCGCCCGCATCGTCAGTCACCAGCATCCGCACGTAGTTCTCGAGCTTCATACCGCTCGCCTTCGCTTTCAGGCAGGCCAGTTCGGCAAGATCACTGGGGATTGCGACCGTACCGGCCGCTGGCGCCGAACCTGAGTCTGATTGCTTACTCATTTGCGTCTCGCATGCCTAC
>JBEGJD010000313.1:0-4980 GCA_041184765.1 Verrucomicrobiota bacterium
GCTCACCGGCTCTATAACCCGAACCGGAGTCTGGCGTGGAACCAGGCCAAGTTCGGCCTTTGCACCAACCCCCACTGGCACGGCCACAACTACGTGCTGGAAGTGACGGTAAAGGGCCGGCCCGATCCGGAGACGGGCTACATCATGGACCTGTCGGAGCTGAAGCGGGTCCTGCACGTGGCGGTCGTGGACAAGTGCGACCACCGCAATCTGAACGACGAGGTGGACTTCCTGCGCGGCACGATCCCGTCCACCGAGAACCTCGTCATCGCCTTCTGGCGCGAGATCGCGCCGCACCTGCCTCCGCGTGCCAAGCTGCACCGTGTGAGGCTCTACGAGACACCCCGCAACTTCGCCGATTTCTTCGGCCCCGAAGCTTCCCCCTGAACGTGGGGGTAACGGGGCTGGAAGCGGTTGTTATCGTCCCCCAACCGCCCGGCCCGCAGATGCCCGAACCAAAAACGAGATGAAGAAGAAACCGATGTTCCTCCATGAGACTGCCGGCGGCGTGCCGCCCCTCATGGGCCGAAAGTTTGATGCCGGGTTTGTCCCCGGGCCCGCCTACCTGGACACGCTGCCCGACATGATGGAGGCGGTGAATGCCGCCGAGGGTGCGCGCGTGCCGATCCAGCAGGTTGGCTGCGCCAACTTCCGCCTGCCGCTCCGTTTCCGCACCGCGGCCGGCCGGGAGGTCACGCTCGAGACCGCCGTCACCGGCACCGTGTCGCTGCAGGCCGGCCTCAAGGGCATCAACATGGGCCGCATCATGCGTTCGTTCTACGAGCATGAGGACGAGGTCTTCACCTTCGAGACGCTGCGCCGGCTGCTGCTGAAGTACCAACGGAAGATCGATTCCTTCCACGCGCGCATCCGCCTCTCCTTCTCGTACCCGATCCGCCAGCGCAGCCTCCGCAGCGGCCTTTCCGGCTGGCAGTACTACCGCGTCGCTCTCGAGGGCACGATGGACCGCTCCGGAGCGTTCCGCCGCGTGGTGGAGTTCGACTTCGTCTACTCCTCCACCTGCCCGTGCAGCGCCGAGCTCGCGGAGCACGCCCGGCACACCCGGGGTTCTTACGCGACCCCTCACGCCCAGCGTTCGAAGGCGCGGGTCCGCGTTTTGCTCGCGCCCCGCCGCACCCTTTCGTTGGAGGACCTGCAGCGCCATTGTCTCAACGCCCTCAAGACGGAGACGCAGGTGATGGTGAAGCGCGAGGACGAGCAGGCTTTCGCCGAGCTCAACGGCGTGCACATCAAGTTTGTCGAGGACGCCGCGCGGCTCCTCTACCGCGAGCTCGCCGGCGACGCGCGCATCGCCGACTTCGAGGTCGCGTGTTCGCACCTTGAGTCCCTGCACTCCCACGACGCCGTGAGCGTCATCTGCAAGGGGGTGAAGGGTGGTTTCACCGGTGACTTCATGGACTTCGGCTCGCTGCTCTGCTGAGCGACGCGCTTACCCTCCGCTTCCCCCATGGAAAAACCCGTCGTGCTGGTGACCGGCGCGTCGCAAGGCCTCGGTGCGGCGATCGCGCGGACCTTTGCGGCCGGGGTGCCCGGTGCGCGGCTCGCCCTCGTCGCGCGCGGCGTGCGTGGCTTGGCGTCCACCGCCCGGGCCTGCGAGGCGGCGGGCGCCGAGGCCGAGGTGTTTCCGTGTGACGTGGCCGACGAGGCCGCGGTGGCGGCGATGGCCGCCGCGGTGAACCGCCGCTTCCGGCGGGTCGACGTGCTGGTGAACAACGCTGGGGTCTTCGCGGGCGCGCCCTTCGCGGAACTCACGGTTGCTGACTTCGACCGCATCGTCGCTGCCAACCTGCGCAGCGCCTTTCTGGTTACGCGGGCCTTCCTTCCAGCGATGCGCCGGCGGGGCCGGGGCGATGTCTTCTTCATGAGTTCCATCGCCGGACTCGGCGCCTACCCGAACGGCGCCGCCTATTGCGCCGCCAAGGCGGGCGTGACCGCGCTGGCGCGCGTGCTGCGCGCCGAGACCAAGGGCACGGGGCTCCGCGTTTGCTGCGTGCATCCGGGCGCGACTTGGACCCCGTCGTGGCGCGCGAGTGGCGTCCCGGCGGAACGCATGATGCCCGCCGCCGATGTCGCGCGCGCTTTCCTCGATGTGTGGCGGCTCTCGCCGCGCACGGTCGTCGAGGAGATCGTGCTGCGTCCGGCGGGCGGCGATATCTGACGCCGCCGGCCCGTTAGGGACGGAAGCGCACGAGTTTCCCGGTCTGGCGCGGCAGAAAAACCAGCGTGACCTGCCTCTCCCCCTCGCGGACCCGCACGGAATTGATCTGGTTGGGAAATTGTTCGCCGAGCGCGTTATGGTGCAGCCTCGCGCCCTCGACTCCGCCCGGCAGCGGGATCTCGAAGTGGAACCAGAGTTCGTTCGTTTCCGCCTTCGCCTCGCGTCCGACCCAGCGCAGAGCGGCCGGTTTTCCGTCCCGCGCCAGCACGGTGAACTTTTCGGCCAGGTAGGCGCGGGTGGCCTCTTCGAACTCCGGGGCGGGTGTCATTTCGAGTGAGAGGCGCTTGCGTGCGTGGACGCTCAGCGCCGCCTCGAAGTCGTCGATGAACACGCGGAGTGAAACCTCCAGTGACCCCGTCGCGGCGTTGTAGTCGGCTTCCGCGACGGACGTGTGGATCGGATGGGCGTGTCCGCCGGCGGCCGTCAGCAGCAGGGCGACCGTCCCGATGGCGGCGCGCAGCAGCCGGTTCATGGTTTCCCGCCCGGGGCGTTCAAAGCAGCGCGCCTTGCTCCCCGCCGGTGGCGGCGCGGAGCCCGATCGCGGTGTATCCCTTGGCGGTGATAACGCGCCCCTGCGGGGTGCGTTGGAGGTAACCTTCCTGAATCAGGAAGGGTTCATGCACCTCCTCGAGTGTCTCCGCCTCCTCGGCGACGGCCACGGCGATCGTGCTCATGCCAACGGGGCCGCCGCGGTAATTCTCGGCGATCACGCGCAGCATGCGCTTGTCCATCTCGTCGAGTCCCGCGGCATCGATCTCGAGCAATTCGAGCGCGCGCGCGGCGACCGGCTTGGTCACCTCGCCGCCGGCCCGCTCGAGCGCGTAGTCGCGGACGAAGTTGATGAGGTTGTTGGCGATGCGCGGCGTGCCGCGGCAACGGCGCGCGATCTCGCCCGCGCCGGCCTCGTCGATCGTCACCTTCAGCAGTCCGCAGCTGCGGCGGACGATCTGCTGCAGCGTCGCGTGGTCATAATATTCCAGGCGCGTCTGGAGCGTGAAACGGGAGCGGAGCGGGGCGGTGAGCAGCCCGCTGCGGGTGGTGGCGCCGACCAGCGTGAACCGCGGCAGGGTGAGGCGCACGCTGCGGGCGTTCGGCCCCTGGTCGATCATGATGTCGAGGCGGAAGTCCTCCATTGCTGAGTAGAGGTACTCCTCGACCGTCTTCGGGATGCGGTGGATCTCGTCGATGAAGAGGATGTCGCCTTCCTCGAGATTGGTGAGGAGTCCCGCGAGGTCGCCGGCTTTCTCGATCACGGGACCGGAGGTGACGCGCACGTTGCGCCCGAGTTCCTGGCCGAGGATGAAGGCGAGCGTGGTCTTGCCGAGACCGGGCGGTCCGGAAAGCAGCACGTGGTTGAGCGGTTCGCCGCGGCGGCGCGCGGCGCCAACCATGACCTGGAGGCGCTCCACCGTCTTGGGCTGGCCGGTGAAGTCGCCGAACGACAGGGGGCGCAACGCGGCCTCCGCCGGCGAGACAGGCGCGGAAAGCGTGTTGGAGATGTAGCCGAGGCCGGTGGCGGCGGCGGGCGCCGGCGCGGCTTCGGTTTTTTCCTTCCGGGGGCGGCTCACGGGTTTCCTCGGTTCAGTGATCGGATCATTCGCGCCACTCGACGTCGGCGCCGAGGCTGCGGAGGTTTTCCACGAAGCGCGGATGCGCGCGGCGTATGGTGTCGGCGTTCTTCACGATGGAGCGCCCCGGAATGCTGGCCGCGACCATGTAGAGTCCCACGGCGGCACGGATGATATAGGGTGCGTCAACGACGGCGGGCCGGAGCGGGCGATCGCCGAAGAGGATCACGCGGTGGGGGTCGCTGACCACGATGTGGGCGCCAAACTTGGCGAGCTCGGGCATCCAGGTGAACCCGCCCTCGTAGACCTTGTTCCAGAACTGAATCGCGCCCTTCGCCCGGACGGCGAGGGCGATCATGCAGGGCAGAAGATCGACGGGGAAATAGGGCCACGGGGCCGCTTCTATCTTCGGCAGCAGGTTGGGCGTGAACGGCGCCTCGATCTGCAGCGGCTGACGGGCCCGCACGCGTGCGGTGGTGCCCTCGTGCTCCACGGTCACGCCCAGCTTGGCGAACGCGCGGGTCATGAGGTCGAAATGATGCGGCAGCGAGTCGCGGACGCGCACTTCACCACCGGTGATCGCGCCGAGCGCCAGGAAAGTGACGACCTCGTGGTGGTCGGTGCTGATGGTGAAGGTGCCGCCGCGCAGGCGGTCGACGCCCTCGACCACGAGCTGGCTGGTGCCGATGCCGGAAATACGCGCGCCCATCCCGGCGAGCACCTGGCAGAGGTCCTGCACGTGCGGCTCGCTGGCGGCGTTGACCAGGGTGGAGGTGCCACGCGCGAGGGCGGCGGCCATCACGAAGTTTTCCGTCGCCGTCACCGACATGTAGTCGGGCCAGTGGCGTGCGGCGCGGAAGCGCTTGGCCAGCCGCAGGGTGAGGCCTTCCTCACGGCTTACGGTGGCGCCGAGTTCCTCGAGGATCTCAAGGTGGGGATCCAACTCGCGGATACCTAGGGAGCATCCCTTGGCGTTGGAAGGGAACGTCAGCCGCCGCATGCGCTGGAGGAGCGGCGCGAAAAGCAGCACGGAGGAGCGCATCCCGGCCGGGACCTCGCCGCGCAGGCGCCGCGGGTTGAATCCACGGTGGTCGATGTCCATGCGGCCGGCCGGCTGGTCCCAGTTCACCCGCGAGCCCTGCTCCTGGAAGAAGCGCACCAGCTTCTCGACAT
>JBEGJD010000314.1:0-5187 GCA_041184765.1 Verrucomicrobiota bacterium
GCCTAAGGGTCGGCAGCGATCTGCGCGTCACCGGCGTCTGCATCCTCACCTACCCAGGAACCGGACCGGTCGTAGAGTGGCCGCAGCCGAGCTCCGCCAAACTCCTCTTGCGGGGCCCGGCGGACATCGAAGTGATCCGCGCCGCGCCCTGGTGGACCATCGGGCGACTCGGGACGGCGCTGGGAGTCCTCGGCGGCCTGATCCTAGTGGCCTTCACCTGGGTGGCGGTGCTGCGCCGGAGGGTCGCCGAGCGCAGCCGCGAACTGGCCGAGGCAATGCGCGAGCGACGGGACGCCGCGGTGGAATTCGAGTCGACGTTACGGGAAAGAAACCGACTCGCCGCCGACCTCCATGACACGCTCGAGCAGTCCCTGACCGGCCTCTCCCTGCAACTGGAAGCAAGCGAAGCACTCCGCAACGAAGAGGCCGAGCGCAGCCGCCAGCACATGACGCTGGCCAAACAGGTCCTCGAGCGCAGCCGCGAAGATCTTCGGAGAAGCATCTGGAATCTTCGCGCCAGCCCGCTGGAAACCGCCGATCTGACAGAAGCCCTGCGGGAAATCGCCGCCAACCGCAGCGCCGGCCTAAGTCTCCGCATCCAGATCGAGAGCCGCGGTGAGAAACGCCCGCTGCCGGATTTCATCTCCGGCAACCTGCTCATGCTGGTGCAAGAAGGCATCACCAACGCAATCAAGCACGCGAAGCCCGCCGTCATCCACGTCGCCCTTGAGTTCGAGGAAAAATCCGTGGCGGTCGAGATCCTCGACGACGGCTCGGGATTCGACGTCGAGAAAGCCGAGGGGCCGAAGCAAGGGCACTTCGGCCTGCAGGGCATGCGGGAACGGATGAAACGACTCGGCGGGCAGCTCCGGATCGAAAGCCGGCCCGGCGCCGGTACCCGCATACGCGCGACAGTCCCGCTCTGACGGCCGGCCGCGACCTTGTTTTCAGGCCGTTCGCCTCACGGAGACTGCCACTCCCGGACGCTACCCGGCCGGGTCACCCGCGACGCAGATCCCAGAGCTGGCGCGCCTGTTTGATAGTGTGGCGAAGCGTCTCCGGAGTCAGGGCCTGCTTGGGGTCGTCGCCGATGCCATGGTTGGGGCTCACGTGCGCCTCCAGGCAAAGACCGTCCGCCCCGTAGGCCACGGCCGCCAACGCGGCCGCGGGCACGTAGGAAGCCTTGCCCACGGAATGGGACGGGTCGACCACCACGGGAGCCCAGGTCTTTTCCTTCAGCAGCGGCGTGATGCTTTCGTCGGGATGATTGCGGTAACCATCAAGCGTCGGGGTCGTTCCGCGCGGGCAGAGTATGATGTTGGGATTACCGAAGGCCGCGATGTACTCGGCCGCCGAGATGAACTCATTCACCGGCCCCATGTGAATGCTCCGCTTCAGCAGCACCGCGGTGGGCTTCTGCGCCACCGCGCGACCGATGGCGCGCAAAAGCGAATAGTTAAGGGCGTTCCGCGCGCCGACCTGCAGGCACGCGACGCCAGCGTCGAGCGCCAGCTGGATGTGCGCCTCCTCCATGACCTCGGTGTCGACGGGCAGCCCCGTGCGACGCGCGCCCTCGACGAGAATCTCCAGCGATTTGGTGTCCCCTTGAAATGAATACGGATTGGTGCGGGGTTTCCACACCCCGCCGCGGATGACATTGGCGCCCGCCTCCTTCACCGCGGCGGCGGTCTCGTAGAAGTAATTCGGGTTCTTCGGGTCGATCGTGCAGGGCCCGGCGATCACGAGCAGCTTCTCGCCGAGCGTGACCCCGCCCAGCGTGATGCGGTGGGAGGCCAGGTCGGAACGCTTGTCCATCAGCTTGAACGGCGACTGGATGCGGTCGATGCGCTCGACGTAGGCGAGACCCTCCAGCCGGTTGATCATGAGATCGTCGCGCTCATCGCCCACGATGGCGTAGATGGTGCGGACCGCGCCGACGATCGGCTGGATGCGGCAGCCGAAGTCCGCGACGATCGCGGTGATCTCGGCGACTTGCTCCGGACTGAGGCGGTTGGACTTCGGGAGAATCATGAGGGCGCGGACATTGGCGTGAAGCGCGCCCCGACGACAACGCGGTTTTTTACAGCGTTGTCCTCGATGAAGCGATCCGCCGTGCCACGGCCGAAGTTCGTTTCCGCGGCGGGCTCGCCCGCCGTAGCCTCGGCGTAGGCGGGCGGCCGCGGCTACACGGAATGCCCTTCGTCCGGAAATATCGGACCGATGTTCGTCACGAAACGCGTGCGGTGTAGCCGAGGGCATACACCCGCCGTAGGCTCGGCGAAGGCGGGGTCCCTCGGAGATGCAGGGATACCTTCCGCCATTTCCACTCAATCCCCCTCGCTTTCACTCACCCCTCCTAGCGCGGCGCCGGCGCTGCGCCGGAAGGTTACGGCGCCGCGTTGCAACGGTCCGCCTGCATCGTTGACACCCCCGTGTCGCGACCTATTGCCTCCACCTTTCCTGCCCGGACGCCAACCCACATCTTTTCAACCACATCCTCAACACCATGGCCGCTAAAAAACCTGCCAAGAAACCCGCCGCGAAGGCCAAGTCCTCCGCCAAGTCCGCCTCCAAGGCGCCCAAGTACGTCTACACGTGGGGCGCCGGCCGCGCCGACGGTAACGGCACCATGAAGGCCCTCCTGGGCGGCAAGGGCGCCAACCTCGCCGAGATGACCCGCATCGGTCTGCCGGTGCCCCCGGGCTTCACCGTCACCACCGAAGTCTGCACCTATTTCTACGCCAACCGGAAGTCCTACCCGAAGGAACTCCAGGCCCAGATGGAGGCCGGCGTCGCCAACATGGAGCGCATCATGGGCACCAAGTTCGGCGCCACCGACGGCATGCCGCTCCTCGTCGCCGTTCGCTCCGGCGCCCGCGACTCGATGCCGGGCATGATGGACACCATCCTCAACCTCGGCCTCAACGACGAGACCGTGCTCGCGCTCGTGCGCGCGACGCAGAACGAGCGTTTCGCGTGGGACTGCTACCGCCGGTTCATCCAGATGTACGGTGACGTCGTCCTCGGCGTGCAGAAGCGCGAGGGCGAGGACCACGAGCCGTTCGAGACGGTCATCCACAACTTCAAGCATGAGGTCTACCACTCCGACATCGAGGATTCGAAGCTCACCGCCGCCGACCAGCAGGAGCTCGTGAAGCGCTTCAAGGCCCTCGTGAAGGAGCGCACTGGCAAGGTCTTCCCGGCCAGCCCGTGGGACCAGCTGCGCGGCGCCGCCGGCGCCGTGTTCGGCTCCTGGATGAACGACCGCGCCATCGTCTACCGCCGCAAGTACAACATCCCCTCCGAGTGGGGCACCGCGGTGAACGTGCAGGCGATGGTGTTCGGCAACACCGGTGACACGTCGGGTTCCGGCGTGGCCTTCACCCGCAATCCCGCCAACGGCGTCAACGAGTTCTACGGCGAGTTCCTCATCAACGCCCAGGGTGAGGACGTCGTCGCCGGCGTCCGCACGCCCGAGCCGGTCCTCAAGCTGAAGGACCAGATGCCGAAGTCCTACGCGGAACTCCTCAAGGTCCGCGCCACTCTGGAGAAACACTTCAAGGACGTGCAGGACGTGGAGTTCACCATCCAGGAGGGCAAGCTGTTCATGCTCCAGACGCGCAACGGCAAGCGCACCGCCGCGGCCGCGCTCAAGTTCTCCATGGATATGGTGAAGGAGAGGCTCATCGACTGGAAGACGGCCGTCATGCGCAATCCGGCCGACCAGCTCGAGCAACTCCTCGCGCCGATCTTCGATCTCGCCGAGGTCAAGAAGGCCAAGGTCATCGCCACCGGCCTTCCCGCCGGCCCCGGCGCCGCCACCGGCCGCGTTTACTTCAACGCCGACCGCGCCGTGCAGGCCGCGGAAAAGGGCGAGAAGGTGCTGCTCGTCCGCGTCGAGACCTCTCCCGAGGATCTCCGCGGCATGATCGCGGCCGAGGGCATCCTCACCGCGCGCGGCGGCGTCTCGTCGCACGCCGCACTCGTCGCCCGCCAGATGGGCAAGGTCTGCGTGTGCGGCGCTTCCGCCGTGCACATCGACTACGAGCGCAAGACCGCCACGATCGCCGGCCAGACCTTCGGTGAAGGGGATTACCTCTCCATCGACGGCACCTCCGGCACGGTCTACGCCGGCCAGATCAAGACCGCGCCGTCCGAGATCATCGCCGGTCTCCTCAACAACGACGAGGCCGCCAAGAAGACCGAGAAGTTCCGCAGCTACGCCCAGCTCATGAAGTGGTGCTCGCAGGCCACCCGCCTGCAGGTGCGCACGAACGCGGACACCCCCGAGCAGACCCGCAACGCCATCGCGTTCGGCGCCGTCGGCATCGGCCTCACCCGCACCGAGCACATGTTCTTCGAGGGCGACCGCATCGACGCGATGCGCGAGATGATCCTCGCCGACACGCTCGAGGCGCGCCAGGCCGCCCTCGCCAAGCTGCTACCCTACCAGCGCGAGGACTTCCTCGGGATCTTCAAGGCCCTCAAGGGATTCCCCGCCACCATCCGATTCCTCGATCCGCCGCTGCACGAGTTCCTGCCCCACACCAAGGAGCAGCAGCTCGATCTCGCGCGGAAGATGGGCATCGACGTCCAGAAGATCATGACCCGCGTGCACGAGCTGCATGAGTTCAACCCGATGCTCGGGTTCCGCGGCTGCCGTCTCGGCATCAAGTATCCCGAGATCACCGCCATGCAGGCCCGCGCCGTCTTCGAGGCCGCGGCCGAGGCCAACAAGGCCGGCTACAAGGCGAAGCCCGAGATCATGATCCCGCTGGTCGGCTTCAAGAAGGAGCTCGATCTGCAGGTGGCCCTCGTCCACGAGGTCGCCAAGGCCGTCATGGCCGAGCGCAAGACCAAGATCGCCTACCACGTGGGCACCATGATCGAGGTTCCGCGCGGCGCCCTCACCGCCGACGAGATCGCCTCCACCGCCGAGTTCTTCAGCTTCGGCACAAACGACCTCACGCAGACCTGCCTCGGCATGTCCCGCGATGACTCCGGCTCGTTCCTCCCGCCCTACGCCGAGGCCGAGATCGTGAAGAAGAACCCGTTTGCCTCGATCGACCAGACGGGCGTCGGCCAGCTCATGCAGATCGCCATCACGAAGGGCCGCCAGACCCGCCCCGACATCAAGCTGGGCATCTGCGGCGAGCACGGCGGCGATCCGGACTCGGTGAAGTTCTG
>JBEGJD010000315.1:0-3171 GCA_041184765.1 Verrucomicrobiota bacterium
AGCACCTCGCGCGACTCCGCGCGGATCTGGTCACGCAGCAGCACCCTTCCCACCAGGTCGCGCCCGACGACCCAGACTTCGCTCAACTCCGCCGCGGCCGGCGGCAGCCGCCGCGCCCAATCGGCGAGCGGACCGCACTCGAGCAATTCGCGACGGCCGAGCAGCAACGACGCGCCGCCCACGCGGCCCCGGAGTCCCCGGCCGGTGAGCGACTCGAAATCCTCCAGCGCGAGTGGCGGCACGCCGGCCGCGGTCGCATGGCGCGTGATGGCGCGGGCGATCGGATGCTGGGATTTCGCCTCGAGCGTGTGGGCGAGCTGGAGCACCTCGCGTTCGCGACCCGGCGGGAAACTTTCACAGCCGACGACCGCCAGCTCACCGGTGGTGAGCGTGCCGGTCTTGTCGAGGGCGACGGCGTCGACCCGCGCGAGAGTCTCGATCGCGCCACCACCGCGGAAAAGCACCCCGTGACGCGCGCCCCAGGCGATGGCGGCGAGGATCGCGGATGGGATCGAGAGCACCAGCGCGCACGGACTGGCCACGACCATCAGCGTCATCGCTCGGTAAAACGCGGACCGCTCCTCCGGCGTGTTCGTGAACGCCGGCAGGCCGAAGCCCAGCCACCACACGAGGAACATGAGCGCGGAGCCGCCGATGACCGCGTAGGTGTAACCCGTGCCGAAACGATCAGTGAACCGCTCGCTCGGCGCCTTCAGTTTCTGCGCCGTCTGGATGAGGCGGATGATCCGTTGCAGCGTGCTCTCGGACGGCAACCGCCGCACCTCAAAGTCGACCGCGCCCCAGAGGTTGAGCGTGCCACTGAAGACGGCGTCGCCCTTTCCCTTCTCCACGGGGATCGCCTCTCCGGTGAGCGCCGATTCGTCGCTGGCGCTCCGGCCCGCCAGCACCTGGCCGTCGGCGGCGAACGCCTCGCCCGGTTTCACCCGCAGGCGGTCGCCGATCGCCAGGGCCTCGACCGGCACTTCCTCCTCGGAGTCGTCGGCGCGCAGGCGGGTCGCGCGCTTGGGCGACGTCTTCAAAAGCGCCCCCACCTCGCGCTGCGTGCGATCGAGCGCGTACTCCTCCATCGCGCCGGAGGCGGAGAACAGGAACAGGAGCAGCACCGCCTCGCCCCAAGCGTCGATGAACATCGCGCCAAGGGCGACCGCCAGCATGAGGAAATGGATGTCGATCTCGCGCTTGCGCAGGTTCTCCCAGGCGTCGACCGCGGCGTCCCAACCGCCCGCCAGAACTCCCGCGAGGAACAACGCCTTGGCCACCCACGGCTGTTGCGGCAAAGCATACGACGCGACCACCCCCGCCACGCCGGCACCGCCACAAATCGCCGCCAGCCACGCGAGCGTGCGCCATTCCTGCTCCTCCGGCGCGGGCTCGGCCTTGATCTCGGGCCACTCCATCTCGCGCCACAACCAAAGCTTCTCCGCCGTCACGCAGGTGTCGCGCCCGAGGATCGTGGCGCCGCCTTCGCGCCGCAGCGAAAAGCCCGCCGGCGCCGCAACGGAAGCCCGCGCCGCCTCCCCGGCCTCGACGGCTGCAAGGGTGGCGGCGAGTTTCTCCTCCAACCCCGGCACCGGCGCGGAGCCCAACGTCGCGACGGACAACCGGTGTCCCGCCGGGTCGATGCGCACGGCGGTCACCGCCGGCTCGGCGCGCAGATACTCCGCGAGGTCCGCCACCCAGTCGTGCCCGCCCTTCTCCGCATGATTCATCCAACGCGAATCTGATCCCCCGCCCGTCTCCGGCAATTTCAATTGCTCGCGCGCGGGGCCGCGCTCTTCGTGGGCCGCCCTTGCATGATCGGAATCCGCGACGACCACGAATCCGCCCCGCCGCCGCCCTGCCGCGCGCCGGAACTGGCCAAGCGGATCTTCGCGGAAGGCGGATGGCTCACGGAGGCGCTGGCGCTCGACCACCGGCCCGAGCAGGCGGCGATGGCGCGGGCCGTGGCCGCGGCGCTGAAGGATGACGCGCCGCTGCTGTTCGAGGCCGGCACGGGCGTCGGAAAATCCCTCGCCTACCTGATCCCCGGCATCATCCACGCCGTCGACCAGACGCGGCAGCTCATCGTCTCGACCCACACCATCTCGCTGCAGGAACAGCTCGAGGGCAGCGACCTGCCGAAATGCCGCCGTCTTTTCTCCGGCGTGCCGGAGCTCTCCGCTTACGCGGGCTTCCGCTCCGCAGTGCTCGTGGGCAAGGGTAACTACCTTTGCACCACCCGCCTCGGCCACGCGCTCTCCGAACGCGGCTCGCTCCTCGCCGATGCCGAACACGACGAACTGCGGCGGATCGCCGCATGGGCGGAGACCACCGCGACGGGCATCCGTCACGAGCTTAAGCCCGCACCCAATCCGGAGGTCTGGGACCTCGTCAGCGCCGACTCATCCTCCTGCTCCCGCAAACACTGCGACTGCGAACGGTGCTTCTTCCAGCGCGCCAAGGCCCGGATCCGCTCGGCCCACGTGATCATCGTCAACCACGCGCTGCTCTTCGCGCTGATCAACGCCGGTGGCGCCCGCGCCGATGACACGCAGAAGGACGCGCGCGGTGTGCTTTTCGCCGACGACTTCGTGGTGCTCGACGAGGCGCACACGGTGCCGGAAGTCGCGACCGACCACTTCGGGCTCTCCCTCTCAAGCTACGGCGTCGAGCGCGCGCTGCGTCATATCTACAATCCCCGGACCGGCCGCGGCCTCCTGCGCCGGCTCGGCGGCGTGGAGGGCCAGCGGCTCGCGGACGACGCGCTCGCCGCGGCGGGACAATTCTTCGCGTCCATCGCCGACGCGCTGCTCGAGCAACGCTCGATCGTCCGCGTGCGCGAGGCCGGCGTGGCGGCCCCGCTGCTCGACGAACCGCTGGGAGCGCTGGAACGCTTTCTCGGGAAAACGGCCGACAAGCTGGAGGACGGACGCGACCGTGACGAACTCCTCGAGCAGCGCCAGCGCGTGAAAGGCATTCAGGCCGGCATCACCGAGTGGCTCACGCTGGGCGACGAAGGCCACGTCTACTGGGCCGAGCGCACGGGCCGGAAGCAAACGATCGTGACGTTGCGCGGCGCGCCGCTCGACATCGCGCCGGAGCTGCGACGCCACCTGTTCGGCGCCGGCACCGCGGTGATCTGCGCCAGCGCCACCCTCGCGATGGGTGGCC
>JBEGJD010000316.1:0-4595 GCA_041184765.1 Verrucomicrobiota bacterium
GTGGGCGAGGGTCGCCGCGGCAACTCCGACCCCATCAGCCAAACGGTCCAGCTCCGCGGACTGCGCGTCATCGAGGCGTACCATGACAGCGTTGGTTCGTTTCATGGTGAGCCATGAAAACACCCGCTTACCCCAAGTAACTGACCAGCGGAGTGATCATAAGTTAGCTCCGCTAACTGTTCTGCTTAAGCAGGCCGTTACCTCAGGTGCTGATCAAACCAGTCCGCAAACCGGTAAACGTCCCAAGGCATCGTCGTCCAACCGTGCTTTCCGCCAGGGTGAACTCGGATGACGACCTCCCGACCCACTCCGCGCGCCGCGTCGCGGAACCACTCCGACTGCTCCAACGGAGTGAGCGTATCCGCATCGCCGTGGTGGATCAGCACCGGTGGCAGCGAGGCGGAAACGTGGTAGATCGGCGAGACGTCGCGCCCGATCTCCTTCCAGCGCGCCATCTCCTTCGCCTCGGGACCGAAGGCTTTCACATAGCTCTTCGGCGGGCCGCCATCGCCGGGATTCTCCGTCGACTTGCCCAGGTTGAGCAGGTCCGTGATCGGAAAGAAAATCGCCACCGCCTGCACGGCGCTGCTCTCCCGCTCGACGGGGTCCGTTGCGTCCGGCCGGCCCGGACCGCCCTTGGTCGCCAGCATCAGGCTCAGGTGGCCGCCTGAGCTTCCCCCGGCCACTCCAAGGCGCGCGGGATCGACGCCGTAAAGACCCGCGGTATGCCGGACAAACCGGACCGCACGCGTAAGATCGGCCACGATCTCCGGCACCGTGGCCTGCGGCTGCGAGATATGGCACACCGCGAATACGGTGTACCCGCGCCGCAGCAGCGGCGCCGCAATCCACTCGGCGAACTCGCCCGACCGCTTGGAGCGCCAGCTGCCACTCACGAGAAGGATCACCCCGCGGCCGTTGGGTGAAGGCGCGCGCAGCACATCCATCGTCAGCGCCTGTCCGCGCCGCTCCCCGTATACCACCCCGTTGATTCTTTCGACCCCGGGATGAAGGTACCACCATCCCGCCCCGAAAAGCACCCCCGCGACGGCGGTCAGGACGCACGTCGCCACCAGCAGGTGCTTCAAGAGTCGTTTCCAGTTCATGCCGCAAAAAACGGAAAAAGGCCCCTGCGCCTCAACGAAATCATCCAATGTCCATGTACGCCGCTCACCCCCACGAATCCGTGTCTATCCGTGTTCATCCGTGGTTCCACACCCTTCGCCGCCGTACGGTTCTTCCATCACGTGCTGCTACATTCGGAACGCGATGATCGTGCCGGCCACGCCGACGATCTCCGCGAATCGACCGGCGCGGATCTCCTCGAAAATCGCCCGCGTGACACCCTCCGCCCGGCTGCCGAAGTCGTGGAATGCCATCACGCCTCCGCGGCGCGCGAAAGGCGCCCACGCCGCGATGTCCGCCTTGCACGCCTCGTAAGAGTGGTCGCCGTCGATGAAGATGAGGTCAATGGAACCGTGCCGCGAAGCCATCGCCCGCGCCGCCGCGATGGAATCGTTCACAACCGGCTCGGCGCGCGCCGACAAACCCAGCGCGGCGAAGTTCGCGCGAAAAATCTCAAGGGTGCTGTCCGCCCCGAGGCGACGGAAATGCCGGTTGTACCAAGCGGCGTCCTCACCGCAGGTGGACAGCCCCTTGAAATTGTCCACCGCGTGAACCTTCGCACCCTCCCCCTTCAGGCCCGCCGCAAGGAAACACGTCGAGGCACCCATCCACGAACCGACCTCGACGACCTGCGCTCCCACCGGCGTATCGCTCGCCAATTGAAAAAGAAAACCGCGCTCGGGAAAGCTGCCCATGTCATCCTGCTTGAAGTGACGCGCGACACGCAGGAACTCGTCCCAGCCGAGGTCGGGCCGCCGTTTGCGTGCGCCACGCAGGTAACGCCCGCACTTCTGAGTGAAACGCACGTCGCGCACGAGGGGCCAGTGTTTGAACGCCATACGGCTTCGATGACCGAACTGCGCCACGCGCCCAGCAAAAAACCACCGCGGCGCCGCGCGCTTGCCCCGGAACTTCCGTCGTCAAAGGCTCACTGCGAATGCCGCAACCGCAGCCATCCGCGCCCAAGGTCACCGTCGCGATTCCGACGTACAACCGCGCGGCTTTCCTCCGCCAGACGCTCGCGGGCATCGCGGCCCAACGCTTCCCCCGCGACGCGTTCGAAGTGCTGGTGATCGACAACAACTCGACCGACAACACCCGCGCGGTGGTCGCGGAGTTCGCTGGCGAGCACCCCGCCCCGCGCTACATCGTCGAAAACAGGCAGGGGCTCGACTTCGCCCGGAACCGCTCGGTCGCCGAGGCGCGCGGCGAGATAATCGTGTTTGGCGACGACGACATTCTGGTCGAACCCGACTGGCTCGCGCAGATGACGGCCCCCCTGCTGATCGACCAGGCGGGGAAGATCGGCGCGGTGGGAGGTGAGGTCATACCGGTTTTCCCGGATGGACTGCCCGAATGGGTGCGCGAATGGCATGCGCCGCTGCGGTTCCGGCCCGACGCGGGGCCATTGGACGCACGCCACTCTCCGATGGGGGCCAACCTCGCGTTTCCGCGCCGCGTTTTCGACCAGCTGGGTCTCTTTCACACCGCACTCGATCGTGCAGCCGGGAATTACTTTTCCGGCGGCGATAGCGAAATGATCCGACGGGTACGCGCCGCTGGATTCGAGGTGTGGTTCGTTCCCTCGGCCGCGGTGCGTCACCAGATGCCGGCGAGCCGCACGACGTTTCGCTACGCGTCGCGCCACGCCTTCGACTCGGCCCGCTCGCGCGTGATCGACCGCGCGGGACAACCCGGAGCGGCGGGGTATCTCGCCGGACGTCTGATCGCGAACCTCCTCAAAGCCTTTGGCTTCGCGCTCCTCGCGCTGCTCAACGTGCTGGTGTTCCGCACCGGCGCCGCGAAGCAGGCTCTCGTGCGCGCCTGGCGTTCCTGCGGTTACCTGTACCAGATTCCCCGCAGCCTGCTCGGACGCATCTGAGCCCGGCCCGCCGCCCGTCCGCGATCGCGAACTCTCTGTTTCCCCAGTTATCTTCTGTTCAACCATGGCGGGAACAGGCGGTAACTGAGGCAACAGAGTTGGCCCGTTCCACGTCTGCCACGCGCTTCGCATCCGGGGAAATCTCCCACCCCCATCAACTCAGTGTCTTTGTGTCTACGTGGTGAACCGGGCTTCCGCGCGGCAACGCGCGGCTTTACCCCGCGGCGCGGCCCCTCCACCGTCCGCGCATCACTCCGACCGTCCAGCAAACCGCCCGCGACGTTCCGCGCCTCTCCGTGGTGATCGTCGCCCGCAACGAGGAGCGCAACCTGCCGCGCTGCCTCGCGAGCGTGCGCGGGTGGATCGATGAGATCATCGTGGCGCTCAACGGAACGACCGACGGGAGCGAGACGGTGTCGCTCGCCGCGGGGGCCACGGTGCGGAACCTTCCGTGGCGCGGTTACCGCGACACGAAGAACGACGCGTTGGCGCTCGCGCGAAACAATTGGGTACTCTCGCTCGACGCCGACGAGGAGGTCTCACCCGCGCTGCAGCGCGAGATCACGGCATTCCTCGCCGGCGACGCGCACGAACGCTTTTCCGGCGCCCGTTTCCCGCGCAAGGTATGGTTCATCGACCGCTGGATCACGCACGGTGACTGGTATCCCGACCTGAGCCTTCGACTTTTCCGGCGCGACCGCGCACGCTGGGGTGGCGACGCGATCGTCCACGAGAAGATCGAATGCGACGGCCCGGTGGCGACGCTGCGGGGTGACGTGCACCATTATTCGTTCCCGGATGTCGCGGCGCACGTGGCGAAGATCACACCGTTCGCGGACCTGTTTGTGCGTCAGCAACGCGAGAAGGGCGGCAGCTTTGGCGCGGTAGCCGCGGTGGCGCGTCCGCTTTGGCGGTTCTTCCGCGCCTATGTGCTGCGCCGCGGCTTTCTCGACGGTTACCCGGGGCTCTACATCGCCGTGGCCACGGCCTTCGGGGTGTTTGTCCGGCACACGCGGCTCTACGAGTCCGAGCATGTCCGCGCTGCGGAGCCGGGAAAATGAGAGCCGCGCCGAAGAGCAAGCCCCCCGGCGAGTTGCCGGCGTTCAGCAAGGTTGCCCACGATCTGATCGCCTCGCTGCGTCAGATCGAGCCCGACGCGCCAAAGCGTTCCCGCGTGCGTCCCTCGCGGCCGATCGCGGAGTTGGTGGAGACGATCCTGCAGGAAAACCGCATCGGGCGCGACGCGCCGGAGCACACCATCCGCGAACAGTGGCCTGAGCTGGTGGGCCCCGCCAGCGCCGCTTACTCGCATCCGGTGAAACTCGAGCGCAACATGCTCACAGTGCTCACTTCCCACGCGGTGGTGCGCAACGAGCTCTTCCTGCACCGCGAGGAGATCGTCGCCCGTATCCGCCAACTGCGCGGCTGCGAGTCGGTGAAAGCCCTCCGGCTCACCTGAAGCTCGAGGGGCCGGCGGCGTCATCGGACTTCAACCGCGTAAGCCGCGGCTGTCCGGCCCGGCCCCACTGCGATCGGCGTCTTTCCCCGCTTATGAGTCGCCGCGGCGTAGGATATTTAGGAAGACCGC
>JBEGJD010000317.1:0-5998 GCA_041184765.1 Verrucomicrobiota bacterium
CCCATTGGCCGAGGATGCTCTGCGAGAATTTCTCGCCGAAGCCGGTCGAGCCGTGGCGGTTCACCCAGGTCACGACGTAACCCGGCGCCGCCATCACCTGCGAGTTCCAGCGGGAGCTCCAAGCATCGCGATTCATGGTGTGGGGTCCGCCGTGCATGAGCTGGAGCAGGGGATACTTCCGGGAGGCGTCGTAGCCCGGCGGGTAATAAAGCCAGCCGTGCACGCGCGCCCCGCCGGCGCCCTCGAACCAGTACTCCTCCGAGCGACCGAGATCGAGTTGCGCCATCAGGTCGTCATTGAACCGCGTGAGGCGGCGCGCCTGCCCCGTCGCGGTATCGAGCGCGAAGAGTTCCTCGGGCCGCGCCGCCGTGCTGTGCAGGAACACCACCGAACCGCCGCGCGCGTCGAGGGCCGAGGCCGTCCCGCTGCGATGCACCGCCGTGAGCGCGGCGCCGTCGGCGCCCAGTTTGAACACCGGCACCGAGCCTTTGTCCTCCGCCGTCACCCAGAAGGAGGCGCCGTCGGCGGCGAAGGCGGTGTCTGCGATCGAAAAGTCGTGCGCCTCCGAAAGCGGGGTGTTGCGGCCGGACGTGAGGTCATGCCGCCAGAGTTTTTGGAACTCCCCGCTGTAGTACGGTGTGTCGAGGCGCTTGAAGACGAGCGAGCGGCCGTCGGGCGCGAAACGGGCGTCGCTGTCGTCACCCTTGTTCTCGGGCGTGAGGTTGCGGGGCGAGCCCGAGCCGTCGGTCGGCACGAGGTAGATGTCGTTGTTCAGGTAGCCGGCGTAGGGCGGCGGAGTGGAGTTGATGGTGACCGCGGCGAAGCGGCCGTCGGGTGAAAGGTCGAAGGTGAACTCGCCGCTCACCGTGAAAAGGTACGAGAACCCCGGCGTGAGGTCGCGGAGGGCACGGCTCGCGAGGTCGACGTGTACCAGCCGGTTCGCGAGGCCGTCCGTCAGCCACGCGTCCCAGTAGCGGAAAGCGCGCGACTCGCTCACCTTGGCGCTCACCTTCGAGTCCTTGCGGCGCTTCAGCTCCTTGCGCATCGCGGCGAGGTCCGCCGCCGCGAGTTTGCCCGCGAGCTCCGGGATGACGCGCGTGGCGAAGACGATGCCGCGGCCGTCCGGCATCCACTTCGGAGCTGAGACCGCGAAGGGCAGCTCGACCAGTCGCTCGGGTTCACCGCCGTCGAGCCGCATCACGTAGAGCGCCGCGTTCTCGTCGTCCCCGCGCTTGGAAGTGAACGTGATGCGGGTGCCGTCCGGGCTCCACGCGGGCGCGCCGTCGCTCACCGCAGCCGTCGTCAGCCGCCGCACTTCCGCCGTCGCCACGTCGGCCAGCCAGAGGTTCGCCGTGGCCTTGTTCTTCTCGACGGACCACTCCTGCACCGTGAACACGACGCGGCGGCCGTCGGGTGAAAGAGCGGGGCTGCCGACGCGCTTCACCGCCCACAGGTCATGCGGGGTGATGAGGCGCTTCTCCGCGGCGCCAGCCACGGAGACCAGGAGAGCGAAAACGGCGAGGAGGAGCCGGTGGGGAAGTTTCATGCGGCGACGCTGCACCGCCGCGCCGCCGAGTCAAAGGGACGGAAGACTCCGCCGCCTCAGCGGAACTCGTTCCATTCCGGGGTCGAATACTGCTCGATGAGGGCCTCAAGCTCTCCCTCCGGGAAATCCGGCCAGGGCGTGGGTGTCGTCTCCGCACCGAGGGCCGCGGCCAGTGCGCTCGAGAAAAGGTCGGCGAATTGCTCCCACGGCACCGCATCACCGGCCGCCGGGCGCCAGACCGAACCTTGGAACAACAGGCCGTCGCGGGAGCGTTTCTGCGCCGCGCCGGCGATCTTCGCGCCGGTGACGGCGTGCACGACGTCGTGGACCTCCGCGCGTTGGAAACACACGCCCGCCGGACCGTCCTCCTCCGCCCCGGGATCAGCGGCGGGCTTGGTGACGGCCGGTACCCCGTGCGCGCGCAGCACGGTCGCGAGCGCCTCGTGCACGATACGGTAGCTTTCCGACGCCCGTTGCTCCTCCAGCGCGTGACCGCGCGGGATCACCAAGGCATAGGTCCAGTCGTCGCGGTGATCGACGACACCCCCGCCGGTCGGACGACGGCATAACTCGGGCGGCCTCACCTCGTCGGCCGCGGCCGAAGCCAGTTGTTCGCGCACGAAGGCGATCCGCTGGGAGTAGCCGAAGGTGAACGCCGGTGCGCGCCAACCGTAGTGGCGGAAGCGCGCCACCGCGGGGCGCGGATGACGCCGGAGCAGAAGGAAATCCGCCGCCATGTTCTCGGCGGCCCCCGCGGTGCGGACGGGCAGGATCTCGAGCGTCATGGCGATTGCCGTCAGGCTCCGAGGCCGTGGTACCACGCGCGTACCGGCGCGGGCACGTGCAATTCCTCCAATTGCGCGGCAAAGGACTGCGGACGGGTTTTCAGGCGGCCCGTCAAAAGGGAGCAATCCAACGCGAGGCAGGCCTGACGTGAACGCAGCGCGTCCGGGTTGTCTGCGCGTCGCACTTCCTGCAGCGGGGCCTGCTTGGCCGTGAGTTTGAAGTGATCGCGGATGCGCGCACCCATGTCGTACCGCGAGAGGAGCTCCGTGCCAGCCCAGTGGAAAAGCCCGCGGGTGTCGTTGCGCTCGCAGATCTCGAGCACCACATCGGCGACGTTGTCCGCCGTGCAGGGTTGCCGGAACTCATCCGTGAACAACCGTGGCGTGCGGCCCGCCGCCCAGTCGGCCAGCAGGCGCTCGTGGTTGCTGCGCGCGCCGCCCGGGCTGTTCCCCATCAGTAGCGGGAGGCGCAGCACGGTCGCGAACTCGGGAGCCGCCGTCAGCACGGCCTGTTCGCCGGCGAGCTTCTGGCGGGCGTACAGGTTGATCGGGCGCGGGGCGTCAGCGGCGGTGTACGGCGTGGTCCGCTCCCCGTCGAAGACCTGCTCTGACGAAAGGTGCACCACGCGGGCGCTCACGTGGTGACCCAGCCGGCCGAGCAGGCCGGGCAGGGTGACGTTGAGGGCCTGCGCGCGCGCCGGATCGGCCAAGCATTGCTCGGGCACCGAGACCGCGGCGCAGTTCACGATCGCTTCCGGAAAGGCATCCAGCACCGCGGAGGTGGTCGCGCCCTCGTCCGTGAGGTCGAGCGCCACGCGGGTCGAGACGCCTTCCAGCGAACCGGTGTGCTTGCCGGTGATGCCCACCACGCGATGGCCGCGGCGAGCGGCGGCACGCGCGAAGGCGGAACCCACGAGACCCGAGGCACCGGTGACGAAGATGGTCATGGCTTCAGTTCGACGTGGCCGCGGGAACGGAATGGAGCCCGCGCTGGACGACGGCGTGACGCTTCGGCCCGACGCTCACGGCGCGAGACGTTCCACCGTCCAGCCGTCGTTGCCGCGGCGATAGCGCAGCCGGTCGTGCAGACGGCTGCGGCGGCCCTGCCAGAACTCCACGGTCTCGGGCGACAGTCGCCATCCGCCCCAATGCGGGGGCAGCGGCACCTCCTGGCCCTCGTAGCGTCTTTCGACCGCCTTGAAACTCTCCTCGAGCTGCGCGCGACCCGGGATGATGCTGCTTTGCTGCGGGCCCCACGCGGCCAGCTGGCTGGCGCGCGGACGCGAATGGAAGTACGCCTCGCTCTCCTCGCGCGCGACGCGCGTCATCGTGCCCTCGATGATCACCTGGCGCTCGAGCGCGATCCAGGGGAACACCGCCGTGGCGCGCGGGTTCAGCTCCAGCTCGCGGCCCTTGCGGCTCTCGTAGTTCGTGAAGAAGACAAAACCGCGGCCGTCGAGGCCCTTGAGCAGCACGGTGCGCGCCGACGGGCGGCCGTCGCGGGTCGCCGTCGCGAGGAGCATGGCGTTGGGTTCGGCCAGCTTGGCGGCCTCCGCTTCCTGGAACCACTTCTCGAACTGACGGAAGGGCTCGCGCGCGAGGTCCTTCTCGGCGAGGCCGGCGAGCGAGTAGTCCCGTCTGAGGTCGGCTAAGGTCACGCGCGCACCGTGGTCGCGGCGCGCGGGGCTGTCAAAAACTCAGCGCGTGAAGCGCGCGATCGCGGCGGCGTGCTGCGGAAACGCCGATGTCAGCGCATCGCGCGCGCCGAGTTTGAAGCCGGCGGGCGTCCACGGAGGCGTGACGGTGCAGCCCAGCAGCGCGTAGCCGTGGCCGGTCGCCGCGAGGCGGGCGCCCTGCCAGTGTCCGGCGGGGACGGCGAGCTGCGGAGTCTCTCCGCGCGTCACGTCGGCGCCGAGCCGGGTTGTGGTGAGGACGCCGGTGCCCGGATCGATCCGCACGTGTTCCACCGGATCTCCGGCGTGGAAATGCCAGAGCTCGTCCTCGGCGATGCGGTGCAGCGCCGAGAAATCCGCGGGCGTGATCAGAAACAAGATCGCCGAGCCGTGCGCGCCCCGCCACGTGACGCGGAAGAACCCGCCTTCCTCCGGCAGGGGAGCCAGGCCGAGGGAGTCGATCAGCGCGCGGGCCGCGGCATTCATGGGGCGAGTCGTTGCGGGGATTCAGGACTTCCGCGGCGGCGGTATTTATGCGGTGAGGGCCGCGCCGGAGCGGGGATGCCTTTCACCAGCCCGCCGCCTGGCCGTCTTTCCGGCTTTCGCTGGCGCCGAGGTACACGCGGTGGCGGGAATCCCAGCGAATCGCCTGGTATCCGCCGTAGCCGCCGAGGTCGGTGCGCAGGTCGTGGCCGCGGCGGCGCAATTCCGCCTTCGTCTCCCACGGAACGCCCTGCTCGAGGTTCACGAAGCCGCCGTTGGTCATCCGCGGCGCGTCGTAATCGGTCGAACCCTCGTGCTGCCAGCGCGCGGCGTCGCCCGCCTCCTGCACGTTCATGCCGAAGTCGACCAGGTTCACAATGATCTGCACGTGTCCCTGCGGCTGCATCGCGCCGCCCATGACGCCGAAGCTGAGCCACGGCTCGCCGTCCTTGGTGACGAACGCGGGGATGATGGTGTGAAACGGGCGCTTGCCCGGCGCGTAGTCGTTGGCGTGTCCCGCCTCGAGGGTGAACATCTCGCCGCGGTTCTGGAAACCGAAGCCCAGCCCGGGCACCACCACGCCGCTGCCCATGCCGCGGTAATTGCTCTGGATGAACGACACCATGTTGCCGTCGGCATCCGCCGTTGTGAGGTAGATCGTGTCGCCTTCCTGCAGCGCCGGATTGCCGGCGTCGTAGGTGCGCGCGGCACGGTCCATCCGGATAAGCGCGCGGCGCTGGGCGGCGTACTCCTTCGAGAGCAAGCCGCGCAGCGGGATTTTCGAGAACTCCGGGTCGGCGTAGAATTTCGCGCGGTCCTCGAAGGCGAGTTTCTTGGCCTCGATCATCACGTGGAGCGCGTCGGGCGAGTTGAAGCCCATGGCCTTGAGGTCGAAGCCCTCGAGGATGTTCAGCATCTGCAGCGCGGCGATGCCCTGACCGTTGGGCGGCAGCTCGTGCACATCGTAGCCGCGGTAGTTCACCGACACGGGATCCACCCACGTCGAGGTGTGGCGTTCGAGGTCGGCCTTCCGCAGCCAGCCGCCGTTAGCCGCGAAGAACGCGTCGATGCGCGTCGCGATCTCCCCGCGGTAGAAAGCGTCGCGCCCGCCGTCGGCGATGGCGGACAAGGTGCGCGCGAGGTCCGGGTTGCGGAAAATCTCACCCTTGCCCGGGGCCCGTCCGCCGGGAGCGAAGGTCGCGAGGAACGCGCCGGGCTCCTTGCTGAACACAGGAACGCTGCGGTCCCAGTAGTACGCGATCAGCTCGGATACCGGAAACCCCTCGTTGGCGTAGAGGATCGCGGGAGCGAGCAACCGCGGCATCGGCAGGCGGCCGAACTTCCGGTGCAGCTCGAACCAGCCGTCGACCGCGCCCGGCACCGAGATCGGCAGCAGGCCGCGCGGGGGAATGGTCTTCACGCCGAGTTTCGACAGCTCCGCGAGAAGCGCCTCGCGCGAGAGCCCGAGCGGCGAACGGCCGGAGGCGTTGAGGCCGTGCAGGCGCTTCGCC
>JBEGJD010000318.1:0-4777 GCA_041184765.1 Verrucomicrobiota bacterium
ATAGGAGGACGGGATGCGTGTCCGGATCGGCGAGCAACTCCTCCACGATGGCAACCGGAAGCGGCTCCTTGGTCGTCATCCGGGAGCCCCGCTGGAACGCGAAAATCAGGGCTCGGGCCAACGCCGCTTCGGCAGGGCCGAGATTCCTCAGATCCGAAAGTCGGGTCGCGTGCAGGTAGCGCAGGAAATTGCCGGACGGCTGCTTCCACGGGGCGCCGGCCCCCTTGCGGGTTTGGAGCCTCATCTGACCGTCCGGCTGCACGAGCACACGCAGTCCCGTCGCGCCGTCGAGCGGTTCGATGCCAGGATCCCCGTAGCCGGATTGCGGGGGTTGGAGGGCTTGCTGCAGCGTGACCTGCCAGCGCCTCAATGACTCCTCCAGGAGTCGCGCCTCCAGACGTGCGCGCACCGCGCCGGTGTCCGTGAGCGGACGATAGACCTCCGGGATCGTTACTCCTCGGCGTTCGAGATCGTAGGCGAGGTACTGCCAGAGATCCAGAGGCGTGGCCGGCGGCTGATCGGGGTTCCACCAGCCTTCGAGGGCCATTTCCCAATCGTACGGCGGTTTGTCCGTGAACCAGCCGAAGCCGCAGAGGTGGAGCGCGGACTGAAAGAGCCGGCCGTGCCGGCGCAGGACTTCGCCGTGAAGCTGTTCAAGGTTGGTCAGGGCGCGGGTCTCCTCGGCCCGCAGCGACCTCCCGAGTTTTTCCGCGACAATCGGGCCGTGAGTCTCGGCGAACGGGCGGGGCTTTTCCCGCGGTTGGGCGGGGTCATCGGCCAGGGTTGCCGCGTGTTTGGCCAGCCAAGCTAACGCGACGGCGGCGGAGTGCGGGCACTCGGGTGCGTCCTCGCATTGGCAATCGGATGACCAACGTCCCTGCGTGCAAAAGAGCGCGACCTCGAAATCGTCGTCTTCGTCGCGAACCAGCGCCTGCACCAGGTGCTCGACGGAGCCGTTGAGCTCCAGCACCTGTTGGTTCCGGTTAAGATCCGCACCGATGAGCCGGAAGTCCGGCGGAAACCGGTCCGCCCAGGCGACGAGGTTTCTCAGCGCGGCGGGAGTCCGGTTGTCAGGAACCGGCAGCGTCTTCGATTTCTTGGCCAAGGGACGTTCCGGCGGCGCGCCGGACGGCGCGCCGGCTCAGTACACCTTCTCGTCGAGCAATGCGATGAGCTCGGCCTCGGTGACGCGGCGCTGCTGCATCGAGTCGCGGTCGCGCAAGGTGAAGGTGCCGTCCTTCTCGATGGTGTCGAAGTCGATGGTGACGCACCACGGCGTGCCGATCTCGTCCTGGCGGCGGTAGCGGCGGCCGATGGCGCCGGCCTCGTCGTAGAACACGGCGAAGCGGCGCTTGAGGCGGGCGTGCAGCTCGCGGGCGCGGGCGACGAGGGCCTCCTTGTTCTTCAGCAGCGGGAGCACGGCGACCTTGACCGGGGCGATGCGCGGCGAGAGCCGCAGCACGGTGCGCTTCTCGACGTTGCCCTTGTCGTCCTTCACGTCCTCCTCCGCGTAACCGGCGCAGAGCACGGCGAGCAGGATACGGTCGACGCCCACGGCAGGCTCGATCACGTGCGGCACGACCTTCTGCTTGGAGGCCTCGTCGAAGTAGACCTGCGGCACGCCGGAGAATTTCTGGTGCTGCTGGAGATCGTAGTCGCTGCGCGCGGCGATGCCCCAGAGTTCCTGCACCCCGAACGGGTAGCGGAACATGATGTCGACCGTGCGGCGCGAGTAGAACGCCAGCTTCGCCTTCGGGTGCTCGTGCAGCGAGAGGTGCGACTCGGGCAGACCGATGCTCAGGAGCCACTCGCGGCACCACTTGAGCCACTCTTCGTGGCAGGCGAGCCAGTCGGCGTCGGGATGGATGAAGTATTCCATCTCCATCTGCTCGAACTCGCGCGAGCGGAAGATGAAGTTGCGCGGCGTGATCTCGTTGCGGAACGACTTCCCGATCTGCGCGATGCCGAACGGCAGCTTCACGCGGCCGGTGTCGACCACGTTGCGGAAGTCGACGAACATGCCCTGCGCCGTCTCGGGCCGCAGGTAGGCGACCGACGCCGAGTCGCGCATCGGGCCGACGTGCGTCTCGAACATCATGTTGAACGCCCGCGGCTCGGTGAGGCTGCCCGGCTCGCCGGTTGCGGGCGACGGGATGAGCGCGATCTCCTCGGGTTTTGCCTCGGTGAAGTCACGCGGCTCCACGGGCGCGAGCGCTCCCTGGATGGCCTTCTTTCGCTTCATCGTCTCGGCGGCCTCCTGGAGGGCCTCCGTGGTGCGCTCGCTCTCCAGCGCGCTGACGTAGCCCACCGTCTTGCCGTCGACGACGACCGGCGCGAAGAACAGCTGATCGGCGCGGAAGCGCTGCTTACTCACCTTGCAGTCGACCAGCGGGTCGGTGAAGCCGGCGACGTGGCCCGAGGCCTCCCACACCTTCGGGTGCATGATGATGGACGACTCAAGGCCCACGATGTCGTCGCGGCGCCGCACCATGTCGTTCCACCAGCAGTCGCGGATGTTCCGCTTCAGCTCCACGCCGAGCGGACCGTAGTCGAAGAAGCCGTTGAGCCCGCCGTAGATCTCGGACGACTGGAAGATGAAGCCGCGGCGCTTCGCGAGCGCGACGATGGCGTCCATGGACACGGCGGAGGGGGCGGAATCGGCTGACATAAGGAGCGGGAGTTAGCCGCCGCCCCGCAGGCCGGTCAAGGTTGAGGGCGGACGGCCGCTGATTCTCACCTTGGAGCCCCCGTGCCACGAGGAGGGGACCGCGAAACAAACCAAGGGCCCGAAACCGGGCCGGGTGGCCCTCGAAAATCCCAGCGCGACTCCGCGCAACCGAAGCATCGTCCGGGCTGCGCCGCGCCGGGAGGTATGAGGGGCCATGCCTCGCCCGGCCTTCGGCTGTAAGTAGAAAGGGGTGCGCTCTTAGAAAGCAGAAGGGGCCGGCGATAACCCCTTAACGCCGGCCCCAGTTTTTTCTGCTTTTCCGACCTTGCGGCCGGCTGTCGCCCAAACCCTGCATGGGCGACGTATGGTAAGGTAGCATCGCCCGTGCCAGCTTGGCCGGCGTGGTTTTCCGGGCTGCGGCAGCAGGCGCGCTTCATCGTACGCCGCGCGGGATCAGGTGTGCTGCGGACCCTGCCTCAATGCGGCGCGAAGTTCGTCATCGCGTCGAATTCGCTGGCGATGGCGCGGTCGCGGGCGCAGCGCGTCATCTTGCTCTGTCCGCCCCAGCGGCCGTGGAAGCGTCGCCAATGTTCGAAGACCCCCGGCATCACGAGTCGTACCACCGGCGCTTCGAGCACCCCGCGGGCGCGGCGTTCGGCGTAGGCCGGGTGCGTTACAGTGAGTTTGGCATCCAATTCCGCCGCCAACTGCGGGCCGGTCGGAGTCGCCACGGTGCCGGGATTTAGTTCGATCCACCATTCATGTCGGCCGCGGCGCTCTCCGACGAGGGTCTCGACGGTCACCTGCGGCGCCACATGGAAGTCGACGATTCGCCATCCTTGACGACGGCACACGGAGGTGAGTGCCCCGTTAAGGTCGCGCTCGTGGAGGTTTTCGCGGAACACGTCGAGCCGGCGGAGGGTCCGGCCCACGACGAGAAGGCGCGCCGGGGCGATCGAAGTGAAGCGGATCACATCTTCCAACAGGTGCCGTACAAGTCCGCCGGGGGTCGTCACCATCAGCGCGTAATCGACGCCAACTTTCACCCCGTCCAAGGGCACGGCCCGCCGGCCGGCCGTTTCCAACCCTCCTGACTCCAGTTCCTCGACAGGGAGAAACTCGAAAAACACCCCTTGGTCCGTGAGTAGCCTCAGTCCCTGCGAGGCCTCCCCGTCCTGCGCCGCGATCAACGCCTCCGTCGCCGCGTAAACCTCGTGCAGCCGCACTCCCGGCCCGGCCGCTTCGCGCAGGGCTTCGGCGTGGAACCCGAGCGCCTCGCCCCCGTGCACGATGCACTCGAGGTTGGGCCAGCGCGCGTGGAGCGTGGCCGCGCCGTGCGATGCGCCGGGAGCGAGGGCCGCCCGGGCGAACGCGACGATTTCACCCGGCAGACCAGCCACTAACGTGAGGTCGGTTCCCGCGACGCGCGCGAGCACGGCGGCGAGCCGCTGGTCGGGATCGGTGATCGCCGCGGCGGCCAGCCCGGGCTCGTGCCAGTGGCGGCAGGCCCATGCCGGCAGGCTCAGCGCGGCGATGCCGCTGAGATCTCCGGCGACAGCGCCGTCGGGTTGCGCGGCAGCGATGGGTTCCACCGCGGCCGGGCCCCCCAGTAAAAGATGGCGGCCGCGGAAAACCCCCGCATGGCGCGCCGTGACCGCGTGGTGCAGCAGGGCGCGAAGGCCGGCTTGTTGAAAATGGGAGAGAAGCTCCTCGGTGACTGGAACCAGCCGGCGGGTGCCGTCGGCGACGCCAGCCGTGCGGGCGAACAACCGGCAGACGCCCGGCCAAAGCACCCCGGCTTCCCCGGCCACCATCCGCGCGACCGCCGGGGCGATCGAGGCGTGGGTCTGCAGCGGAATGCGCGCCTGGAATGCCGGGTAGCCGAGCCGCGCCTCGACGCCGAGAGAGCTCCAGTGGGAGGTTGCGGCCAACCGCGGCAGCAGGGCGGACAGCGCGGCCGTTTGTTCCGCCGGACCGCCGCCCCGGCCACGCAAACGCCACTCGACGCCGGCGGTGCGCAAGCCGAGGCCGAGGACATGGAGAAACTTGGGCCGGACGGGCATGGCGGCGCGGGGACGAGAATAGGCGAGGCCCGCGCACGGAGAGTCG
>JBEGJD010000319.1:0-2576 GCA_041184765.1 Verrucomicrobiota bacterium
CGTCCGGCCAACAACACCGGCATCACCACGAGCACCACGCCGTCCGCCGGCGTCGCCACGATGGCGACCGACGGCATGTTCTACCTCTGGCCGAGCCCGACTGGCGTCAGTTTCAAGCAGACCGCTCCGTCTACCAACATCGACAGCGCCGAGAACGCGACCTACTCGAACTGGAACAAATGGAAGGTGCTCGTGCCCTCGACCGACCGGGTGCAGTTCGCGACCTTTGTCGACCGCCCCGTCACCGACCGGATCGATTTCTTCGCCGACCTGCTCTTCTACCGCGCGTACAGCCGCAACGGCCGTGAGCCGGTGAACTTCAAGAACACCGACGACCAGGGCATCTACCTGCCTGCCGCCAACCCTTGGAACCCGTTCGGCGTGCGTTTCTACCACCCGACCGGCGCGCCCAACGCCGACGGCTCGCCGCGGCTCGTCGGCACGCCCGCCGACGTTTCGCTTTGGACCGGCATCTCCCCCGGACAGAACGCCGACCGAGCCGGTCAGGGTCTCAAGCCGCGGGTCACCGAAGTTTGGAGCTACGCGTGGCGCGTGCTCGGCGGTCTGCGCGGGCGCTTCGGGGACGGCTGGGAGTGGGAAAGCGCGCTGGTCGCCTCCGGCGCGCAGACGCACGAGTACGAACGCTTCCAGGTGCGGGAGTCGAAGCTCCGCCGGTCGCTGGCCCGTACCGACCAGAGTGCATTCAACCCCTTCCCGGTAACGTTCAAGATCGAGAACAACCTCATCACCGTCGACCGGCCGTTCGCCAATCCGGCCGCGGTGCTCGATGAGGTCTACGGCGACGAGGACCGGTTCGGTCGCACGAATCTCTTCCTGTGGGACTTGAAGACCAACGGCCGGCTGTGGCGCTTGTTCAACGGTGGCAGGCTCGGCCTCGCGAGCGGCGTCGAGGTGCGGCACGAAACCTACTCCGACAAACGCGCTGTTTACTCCGGCCTGAATCCCCCGGGCTCCGGAGCCGAATTCCCGTTCCTGCGCGAGAACGACAACGACTTCCTCGCCCTCAGCTCCAACGTGCCGATCAGCGCGAACCAGACGATCTTCGCCGCCTACGCGGAAACCGCGCTGCCGTTCGTCACGCGGGATAACCGGGTGCCGCTGGTCGACGCGCTGGAGCTTACTTTGGCGGGTCGCTTCGAGCGCTTCTCGATCCACGGCCAGACGACGAAGCCGAAGGCGAGCCTCGTCTGGATGCCGGTTTCCTGGCTGAAGTTCCGCGGTTCCGCGGCCGAGTCGTTCCGCGCGCCGAATCTCGTTCAAACCAACATCACCCCGCTGCGCCGGCAGATCGGCGCGGCGGACCCGTACCGTTCGGAGGTCACGGCCCTGACAACCGACGGATCGGTCCAGCGTACCGTCTTCCGGCAGGGTAACGAGAAACTGCAGCCCGAGCAGGCCAAGACCGCGCTCGCGGGCCTCGTGATGGAGGTGCCGGGCGTGAGGGGCCTTTCGCTCAACTTCGACTACTACCGCCTGAACCAGAATGACGTGATCGAGAACATCGGGGCTCCCGGCACGCTGTTGCGCGACGAGTTGTACCTCGACCTCGCGACGCAGGCGGCACTCGCCGCCGGCACGCCGATCGATCAGATCGACCTCGGTTCGGGCACGGCGGCGTACAAGGGCTACGGCTCGGTGAAGCGCAAGCCGGTCACCGCGGCCGATCGCGCGGCGTTCGCGGCGTTCAACGCCCGCCAGACGAGTCCGGCCGCCCGTCGTGCCCCCGTGGGCGAGGTGGAGAGCATCATCGACAACTACATCAATCTGAGCGGTCGCGACATCGAGGGATACGATATCGGGGTGCAGTGGCGGAGTCCGCGCACGCGCCTCGGCTCGTTCACCTTTAACTCCGACGTCACCCGGTACCTGCGCCGCCGTTCGCAGGGCGATGAACAGGCGCCGATTCTCGACGAACTCGACCGCAACGGACGCGTGCGCTGGCGCGCGAGCGCGTCGCTCACGTGGCGTCAGGGCGGCTGGTCCGCCGGCTGGTTCACCAGCTACTTCCACTCGTTCGTCGACACTTCCGCCGCCACGACCGAGGCGGTCTACCGCGCCCTGGGGCAGCCCGACTACATCAAGGTCTTCAACGACAACGGCATCACGCGCTACGTGCTCTTCGTGGACCCGTTCATGAATCACAATGCATGGGTGACCTACCGCTTCGACCGCGGCTCCCATCGCTGGCTGCGCGGCGTTTCGGTGCGGCTCGGCATTAATAACGTGTTCGACGTCGAGCCGCCGTTGGCCGACGAGACCTACGGTTACGCCGGTGGCTCCGCCAACGTGCGCGGTCGCCAGGCCACGCTCGAGCTTTCCCGCAAGTTCTGACCCCGCCCCGCCATGCGTTGCCCCCGCCGGATCGCGTTGTTCATTGCCATTATGACCGCCCGGCTCGCCGCGGTCGATATCGTCGCCCATCGCGGCGCGTCCCACGACGCGCCGGAGAACACCGTCGCTTCGGCTCGCCTGGGCTGGAGCCAGGGTGCTGATGCCGTCGAGACCGATATCCATCTGACCAAGGACGGCCGGGTTATCGTCTGCCATGATAAGAC
>JBEGJD010000320.1:0-2955 GCA_041184765.1 Verrucomicrobiota bacterium
AGCCGATCCGCATGTTCTGGGACTTCAACGAAAACGGTAAGCTCGACTCGAACGAGCAGGCCATCCTCACCCCGCAGCAGCTCCAATACCCCTCCGCCGTCCGCAAGTACCACGCGGTCGAGCTCTTCGCCGAGCGCATGTGGGACGGCAAGTGGTCGGGCCAGATCTCTTACACCTGGGCCCACTCCTACGGCAATTACGAGGGTTGGGTGCTCTCCGACAACGGCCAGGCCGACGCCGGCATCACGCAGATGTTCGACTCGCCGCTCCTCACCCGGAACACCTACGGCAACCTGCCCAACGACCGCCGCCACCAGATCAAGGCCTTCGGCGCCGTCGCCCTCACCAAGGACATCACGCTCGGCCTGAACCAGTACGTCTCGTCGGGACGTCCGAAGAACAAGATCGGCACCGCGATCGACGCCATCGCCGGCAACTACGGCTCGGCCTACCTGCTGGCCCCCCGCGGCTCGCTCGGCACCACCGACTCGATCTGGCGGACGGACCTCGCCCTCACCTACCGCCCGAAGTGGTCCAAGGCTCGCAGCCTGACCTTCCAGCTGGATGTGTTCAACGTGTTCAACAACCTCGGCGTCACCGAGGTCTACGAGAACGCGGAGAACGCCGCCGGCGGAGTCGAGCGCAAGTACGGCCTGCCCACCGCGTGGCAGCCGCCCCGCTCCACGCGCCTCGCGGTCGGGATCGAGTTCTGATCCCCGTCCAGGAGATTCAGTTCACTCCGACCCCCGCCAATCGGCGGGGGTCTTTTTTTGCCCGCGTTCCCCAAAGGAGACGCGACGGGCTCGCTCGGCCGGCGGATCAGTTCACGGCGCCGGCACCGGCGCCGCCCACCTTCACCTGCATACCATCGGCCAACGCGTCCGGTGGATTGATGATCACCTGATCGGAAGCCGAAACCCCGCCCAGCACCTCGAGTGTCGAACCGAAATCGCGGCCGAGGGTGACGGACCGCACGGCCACGGCACCGTTGGCGCCGACGACACCCACCTGGGGACCGGCGGAACGGTAAAGCAGCGTCGTGGCCGGAAGCGTGAGAGCCGCGTCGACGCGGGCGTGGTTGAACCGCACCTGCCCGAAACTGCCCGCGAGGATCTCGCCGCGCGCGTTGTCCACTTCCAGCTCCGTCAGCAGGGTGCGCGAGGCCGGGTCGATCGCGCCCGCGGTGCGCACCACCTTCGCCGGGACGACCCGGCCGGGAGTCTCCGGCAGCATTAATTCGGCGTCCTGTCCGACCACGACCGCCCGCGCGAGCGACTGCGGGAGGCGCACGAAGACACGCAGGGTGCCCGACTGCGCGAGCCGGAAAAGTTCCCGTCCGGCGGCGGGGTTCACGAGTTCACCCACGTCGACGCGCCGGGCCGTGACAACGCCGGCGAACGGCGCGGTGACCCGCTGGAAAGATTGCAACTCCTCAAGCCGCCGCAGATTCGCCGCGGCGGCGGCAACCTGCGCGGTTTTCAACTCCAGATCCGCGCGCTTCTCGGCGGCCTCCTGCTGGCTGGCCGTGCCGGCCGTCAGCAGTTTCTCCCAGCGCTCGGTCGTCGCCCGTGCCAACGTCTGCGCGGCGCCGGCGTGCGCGAGCTCGGCGCGGGCCCGTTCCAGCTCCTGCGCCAACTCGGGTGAGTCGATTTCGGCAAGAAGTTGGCCGGCCTCGACGCGGCCGCCGATATCAACCATCCAGCGCCGCAGGTAGCCCGCCGCCCGCGCGTGGATCGGCGACTCGAGCAGCGGGCGCACCTCGGCGGCGAAGGCTGGGGGTGTGGCCGCGCGACCCGGTGCCGGACGGGTGACAAGCACCGTGGGCACCGCCAGCTCGCGCGTCTGCCCGTCGAGCTCCGCCCGGGCCCGAAGGCGCGGCAGCAGGCCGGCCGCCGCCCCGACCAGGCAGAGCACCGCACCGGCGGCCGCGACACGACCCAAGGCCAACGGACGGGCCGGAATTGAGGACGCGGGCTCAGGGGATTCAGAGGAGCTCATGGCGGACGAAGTTCAGGCGTGGGCGGAGTCGCGGCGGCGGTGCAGCAGTCGAAAGGCGACCGGCACCAGGAAGAGGGTTGCGAAGGTGGCAGCCGCCAGTCCGCCGATGACGGCGCGACCCAGCGGGGCGTTCTGCTCACCCCCCTCGCCAAGACCCAAGGCGACGGGCAGCATGCCGATGATCATCGCGCCGGCGGTCATCAGAACCGGCCGCAACCGGCCCGAGCCGGCCTCAAGCGCGGCGGCAAAGGCGTCGGGCACAGCGAGGAAACGGTCGCGCGCGAAGCTCACGACGAGCACGGAGTTCGCGGTGGCGACGCCGAGACTCATGATCGCGCCCATCAGCGCCGGGACGCTCACGGTAGTAAGCGACAGGTGCAGCGCCCAGACCACCCCGGCGAGGGCCACGGGCAGCGCCGTGATGATGATGAACGGATCGAGCCAGCTCTGGAAGTTCACCACGAGCAGCAGGTAGATGAGCAGCACCGCCACGACGAGGCCGACCCCCAGCCCGGTGAAGCTCGCCCGCATCGTCGCCGCCTGGCCGCGCACCATGATGAAGCTGCCCCGCGGGAGCGTCTTGCCCGCCCGTTCGACCAGCGGCTCGATGTCGGACAGCACCCCGCCGAGGTCGCGTCCGCTCACGCCACCGAAGATATCGATCACCGGGGTGACATTGTAATGCGAGAGCACCGGCGGCCCCTGGGTGCGCTCGAATGTCGCGAGGTTGGCGAGCACCTGACCATCGCCATCGCCCGGCCGGCTGGCGCTCACCGGAATCGCCCCCACCGCCTCCAGTGAATCGACGGCTCGCTCGGGTGCGCGGACATTGACGAGATACTGGATGCCCGCCTGCGGATTGAGCCAATAACCCGGCTGGACTTGTCCGCTGCCGCTCAGGGCGACGAGCACCGAGTTGGCGACGTCGCGTTCGGTGAGCCCGATCTCGCTCGCCTT
>JBEGJD010000321.1:0-5556 GCA_041184765.1 Verrucomicrobiota bacterium
TGTGCGCGACCGCCTGACAATTGTAGCCGAAGAACAGGTCGAAGCCCTTGGCATTGGGGTCGCCCGTGCTGCCGACCGGCCCGAGTCCCCACTTGCCCATCGCGCCGGTGGTGTAACCCGCTTCGCGGAAGACCTGCGCGATCGTCACGGCACCGGCGGTGAGCGGATGTTGTCCTTCGTCGAAACGCGGGTCGGTGACCTTTGCCTGACGGTTGCCGCGCACCTCGGAGTGCCCGAGGTGTTTCCCGGTCATCAGCACGCAGCGCGACGGCGCGCAGACGGGCGCGCCGCTATAGTGCCGGGTGAACCGCATGCCCTGCGCGGCGAGCCGGTCGAGGTTTGGGGTGGGGATTTTCTTCTGCCCGTAGCTGCCGAGTTCGCCCCAGCCGAGATCGTCGGCGAGGATGAACACGACGTTCAGCTTGTCCGCCGCGGTGGCGACGGAAACAGCGAGCAGGACGGGCGCGAGGAATCGCAGGAGGCGCATAAGTGGGGCGGGGTGGGGTGAGGTTGAAGGTGACGCGGAGGCGCGCCAGTCCGATGTGGGTAAGACGTCAGGCGTCGGGCATCTGGAACACGTTGCGTCGCCGCCGACCGCTGCGGCCGCGGGGCAGGATTCGCTCCGAGGGCGGTTTGTAGCGGCCGCGCCGGTAACCGGCCAACGCGGGATCGGACGCGCAGCGCAGCTGGTAGTCCTGCATCCGCTGGAAGAGCGACAGCAGCTGTTCGGGCAACGGGTAGTCGTCGAGTCCGGCCTTTTGCAGCGCGAGCAACAGCTCGTGCGTGGCCTCCAGCGTGGAGAGGCAGGACGGGTGCGGCTGCTGCTTGATGATGTAGCGGCTCGGGGCGGACGGCGTGAACATCACGCGCGGGAGCGCCTGCAGGCTCGGGCTGAGACGGAGCATCTTCCGTCCGAGCGCCCAGGTGGCGTCGAGGAGGAAGACCGTGAGCGTACGCGTGCCCAGCGCCTCCCGGAAGCGGGCGAGCGGATTTTCGCCGTTGGGCGGCGGGGCTTCGGGCGGGGAAAGGTTCACCGCCTCACGGCCGGGGTAGAGCAGTACGGGAAAGTTCGCGGGATCGCGGAGGATTGCCTGCACCTCCTCGTCACCGTCAAAGCCGACACCGCTGATAATGCGGCTGTGGGAAAGGCAGAGGTGCGTGAGTCGCCCGGTCGCGGCTTTCTCGTGCTTGAACTCCTTCGGGTGCATCAGAAACACGAAGCGCGTGCGGGTGGCCATCGGCGTGATGGAGCGGCACCAGCAGAGCGGTTCGGGCCAGAAGCAGCGGTAGCAGGTGACGCGGCTCACGGCGTGGAGTGGAGGAAACGGGAGGTGCGTCGGCGTGGGAACAAGCGCCGGGAGCGTGGTGAAGCGCATGTTCCCCGCACAGACGAAAAATCGATGGTTCCCGAGAAACTCGGCGGGTGAGTAACCACGGATGGACACGGATAAAAATGGCTCGATGTAGCCGCGGCCGCCCGCCGCGGACCATGCAGGGTTCATGAGGCCCAAAGGCGGTTCGGGAGGTGGCGGACTTTCACCGCGGATCAGGAAGCACGCCAAACGCACGAAACGGAGCCGGGTGCCCTGCGGAATTCACGGACGCCACGGAACACGCCGAGGGTATCAAGGCTTCCGGGTTTTCCGTGCCTTCCGTGGACCCGCCCGCTGCGCCTTCAATCTGCCTTACGTCGAAGATCCGCGTTCCTGATTTCCTGATTCACCCCACCCTCCGTTATCTCCGTTTGCTCCTGTGCACCGGCTTGGGCTGCCCGATAGAACGACCAGCAGTTTGATCTTCGCGCGGGTGCTCAGCCCTTGGCGGATTTTTTCTTGGCGGCGGGTGCGGGCGGGGCGGTGGGCTCCGCGGGCACGGGCAGATTGTCGCCGGGTTGATTCCAAAGCCGGAACGGGTCGTCGAAGCGGCGCATCTCCGCCAACAGACGCTCCTGCATTTCCTTCAGCTTGGCGGCGTGCCGCGGGTCGCCGGCGAGATTGACCTGATTCGGCGCAGGTCGGTTTCCGGTAAGCGCGACCACCGCGGGGTCGTGATGCTGGATCACGAGCTCGTCGGGATTTTCCCGCAGATTGAACAACTGGGTCTCGCGGATCCGGCCGCCGTGCACGTCGTACTGGATGAGCTTCCAATCGCCATGACGCACGGCGCGGATGCCGGGGCGCGTGCCGCCGCAGTACACGCCGTAGAGCGTGTCGCGGATGGCGGGCTGCCGGCCCTCGAGGACGGCGCGGAAACTGACGCCCTCGTTGGTGGCCGGGGTGGGGATGCCGGCGAGGTCGCAAACGGTGGCGAGGATATCGAGGAGGTAGATGTTTCCCGGCGCGCGGGATCCCGGCCGGATACCCGGGCCCCGCGCGATGAACGGCACGCGCCACGAGTGCTCGTAGAGGATTTGCTTACCCTGGATGCCGTGGCGTCCGATCGCGATGCCGTTGTCGGCGGTGTAGAAGATGTAGGTGTTGTCGAGCTCGCCCATCGCCTCGAGGCGGCGCAGCACGCGGCCGATCTGCGTGTCGATGTTCTCCACGCAGGCGAATTCGCGGCCGAGTTCGTTGCGGATCGTGCGTTCGTCGCGGCGCTCCCACACGCCGCTCGCCTCGGTCTCGTCGCGCTGGCCCGGCTGGTTCCCCTGGTCGAAGGGATGCGCGGGCAGGTAGGCGAGCGGGAGTCGCGGTTGTTTGGGATGCGCGGGGGGCGGCGTGGCGCGATCGGTGTGATTCGTCGCTCCGTATTTCGCGAGGTACTCAGGTTTCTCGTCGCGGGTGTCGTGCGGGTGGGAGAATCCGAAATGGATCAGGAAAGGGCGCTGGTCCTTCTTGGCTTCCCGCTCCTGCAGATAATCCAGCACGCGCTCCGCGTGCCAGGCGCTGCCGGTCTCGTCCGTGGCCCCGCGCTTGTCGGCGTCGTGCCGCACCTGAAAGAGCCGGTTCGCGGCCTGGTAGCTATTGCCGGGCTTGCACGTGCGCATCGTGGCGTAACCGGCGCGGTTGAAAACCGCGGGCAGCGTGTGGTCGGGCAGGTCCTGCGGGACAAGGCGCGGGTTGTTGTTGTGCGGATTGTAGCCGCGACCGCTGGCGTCGGGCGCGTGCCAGAGCGTGCGGCCGCTCATCATCATCGTGCGCGAGGGCGTGCAGACGCCGCCGACCCAGCCACCCATGTAGTAGGCGCCGTCGATGATCATCCCCTGCGCGGCAAGGCGATCGAGTGTCGGCGAGTTCAACTCCGACCGGGGGTTGTAGAACCGGAAATCAAACGGCGACTGGTCGTCGACCAGGATGATAAGAAAGTTGGGGCGCCGGGGCGATGCGGGTGCCGCTGAGGCGGGGGATGTAAGCGGTTCCGCCAGCAAACCGGCGGCGGCCAAGAGCAGAGAAGCGAAGAAGCGGAAAGAGCGAGGCATGGGACGGGGGTGGCTTCGATCAACAGGCAACGAGACCTTGCCCGCAAGTGCGCCCCGCGGGCACTTGCTCCGCCCCGGAAACGCCGCCCCACCTCCCCGAGTTTGTAACGGAATGCGTTACAAACTCGGGGAAGTCGGCGATGGCCGGACCGGAGGGCTCGTGACTGCTTCTTGAAAACAGACGGGTGATCGGGGAGCCCAATCCGCGCTTGGTTCCGCGCGTGCGTGCCGCCACCGTGAAGTATGACGCCGTCCTTACCCCTTCTTCGTTTCGTCGTGATCGGAGCGCTGGCGCTTGCGGGCGTGTCCCGCGCGGCGCCGCCCGCGCAATTGCCGGGCTGGCAGCCCGACGGCTCGGTGCTGTTGCCCAACCAGTGGTCGCTCAAGCCGGCGGGGCGGCAGATCCCGGTCGGAGATTTCCCGCTCAACCTCGCGTTGCATCGCGATGGGCGGCACGCGGCCGTGCTGCATTGCGGTTGGGGCCAGCACGAGGTGCGGATCGTGGAGGTGAAGACCGGCCGCGCCATTTCGCAGGCGGCGCTCGACGAGGCTTTCTACGGTCTCGTGTGGAGCGCCGACGGTTCGACGCTCTTCGTGAGCGGCGCGGGCTCGGAGGTCGTGCATGTTTTCCAGTTCGCGGACGGCTATCTCTCCGCGCGCCGCGAGTTGCGCCTGCGTCCCGCCAAGGAACGCGGGGTGCCGGCGGGGTTGGCGGTGTCGGGCGACGGAGCGTCCTTGTTTGTCTGCGAGGTGTGGGGTCAGCGGGTCTCCCGCGTCGCGACGGCCGGCGGCAAGGTGGAGTGGGCGCGCACGTTCGCCGCGCCGCAGGGTACGCGGCAGATGTCGCACGAGGAGAACCGGGTGGCGAGCGACGCCAGCGCCGAGGCGCCGTTTCCCTACGCCTGTGTGCTCGATGAGGAGCGCGGGCGGCTCTACGTGAGCCTCTGGGCCCGGTCGACGGTGCTGGTGCTGGATGCACTGACCGGCGCGGACATCGCGCGTTGGCCAGTGGGATCTCACCCGAACGAGATGATGCTCGCGCGCGGCGGCCGGCTCTTTGTGGCGGAGGCGAATCTGAACACCGTGAGCGTGATCGACGTTGCCGAGGGGCGGCCGCTGGAGCGGTTGTCGGCCTCGCTGTACCCTGACGCGCCTCCCGGTTCGATGCCCAACGCCCTCGCGTTGTCCCCCGACGGCGAGCTGCTGTTCGTGGCTAACGCGAACAACAACAACGTGGCGGTGTTCGACGTGGAGGATCGCGGCAAAGCGAGATCGCTCGGCTTCATTCCGGTGGGGTGGTTCCCGACGAGCGTGCGGGTGTCGGCCGACGGCAAGACCTTGCTGGTGGCTAACGGCAAGGGTGCAGCCTCGGCGCCGAATCCACGCGGCCCTTATCCGGGATCGCCGGCGCCGCGGAATCTCGAGGAGTACATCGGCGGGCTCTTCAAGGGGACCCTCTCGATCATCGATCTGCCGACCGAGAAAGACCGGGAAGCTCGGTTTGGTGCGTGGGCGAAAACGGCGAAGACCTGTTCGCCGCTTCCCGCCTCGGGTCTGCCCCGCGGGGAGCGTCCAGCGGGCAGTCCGATTCCCGCCAAAGTGGGCGATCCCTCGCCGATCCAGAACGTGATCTACATCGTGCGAGAGAACCGCACTTACGACCAGGTGCTCGGGGACCTGGAGAAAGGGCGGGGTGATCCGAGGCTCGCCATCTTTGGAGAGAAGGTGACACCCAACGCCCACGCGCTCGCGCGGGAGTTCGTGCTGCTGGACAACCTCTATGCCGACGGCGAGGTGAGCGCCGACGGTCACGAGTGGACGTTGGGAGCCTACGCCACTGACTTCGTGGAGAAATCGTGGCCGTTGAGCTACGGCCACAACGCGGCGCGGAAGTACGATTATCCCTCGGAAGGCGCGTACCAGATCGCGACGCCCGCGGGCGGCTACCTTTGGGACCGCGCGGCCGCCGCCGGGGTAAGCTACCGGAGCTACGGGGAGTTCTGTTTCACGCCCACCAAGCCCGGTGCGGTGCAGTCGATCGCGTCGCTGCCCGTGCTGGTCGGCCACATCGACGAGCAGTACCGCGCTTGGGACATGGATTATCCCGACGTGAAGCGCGCGGAGCGCTTCATCTCGGA
>JBEGJD010000322.1:0-2749 GCA_041184765.1 Verrucomicrobiota bacterium
CGCCGAAGACCCCGAAGCCCGGCGTCTTGAACTCGACGTACAGCGCCAGCAGACCAAGCCCGAGTAGCACCGGGACGACAGAGCGGAGAAGGACGGCAAACTTCTCCGACCAGGTCACGACGAGGGTCGTCGACGTGAAACCGCCTTCCCCGAACTTCGTGCGAAGCAGTTCGCCCACGTCTTTGGCTATCCCGGCGGCGAGCAGCGACTGCGGAGGCTCGCCATACGTCTCCGACGCCTCCTTGGCCGTCAGGGAGAGCAACTCGCCCTTTCCCTTCAGGACCTTGTCCTCGATTTTCAATTCGTAGTCGGCGTCGATCATCGCCGAGATCACCTTGCCGCGGAAATCCCCCTTGCCCTCGCTGGTCGCGCGCACCCGCGCCTTGAGGTAGCTCACGATCTTCTGCCGCATCGTCGCGTCGATCTCCTGTCCGGTCGACATCACGGGCGCGGCGGCGCCGATCACGCCTTCGGGGGAAAACCAGATCTCATCGGTAGTCGCCGAGATGAATGCCCCGGCCGAGAGCGCCTCGTTATTCACAAACGTCAGCGTCTTCCCGGGAAACTTGGCGATCGCCTCCATGATCTCGAAGGTCACGTCGAGCGCTCCACCGGGCGTCTTCATGTCGAGCACCACAAGGTCCGCCTTTTCCTCGATCGCCTGCTTCAGCCCGCGGCGGATGATGAAGAGCAGCGGCGAATCGACCTGCTCGCGCACCGGGATCACGACCACGCGGGTCGGTTTCGCGGCGACCGGCGATTCAACCGTCACCGGAGCGGCGCCGGGCGCCGCCCCGCACGCCAGGAACGCGAGCGCGGAAAACAAGCGGTGGATGAACCGGCTGAAAAACATCACCGGAGCCTAGCAGCCCCGACCGGACGTGCAAGCGCCCGACCCTTTTCGCCCCGCCCGGATGCGCCACAAAACCTTTGCGCCCGTCCGCACCCACCGGTACCTCGCCCCGCATGGAGAAAATCCCGTACCAAGGTCAGACACTCACCCGCTGGCAGGTGGGCAACTCCACTTTCCTCGCCCTGCCTGAAAAGGGGGCGCGGCTGATGAACTGGAATCTGCGGCTCGGCGACGGCTCGGTGCGCGACGTCATCTACTGGCCAGAAAACGCCGATTTTGCGGACATCGCCAAGGTGCGCGGTGGCAACCCGATCCTGTTCCCCTTCAACGGCCGCTGCTTCGACCGCGGCGACATCTTCCACTGGCGCGCCGCGGACGGCGTCCGCCGCCCGATGCCCCTGCACGGGATCGCGCGACAGGGCGAATTCAAGGTCACGCAGCTCGACGCCCGCGGTTTCGACAGTGTGTTTGTGCCCGGCGAGGAGGCACGCGCCTGCTATCCCTACAATTACGAGTTCACCGTCGGTTACCGCTTCGAGCCGCTCGGGCTCTCGTGCGAGTTCGCGCTGACCAATCTCGGCGCGGAACCTTTGCCTTGGTCAGCCGGCCACCATTTTTACTTCACGCTCCCTTGGAGCGAAGGCACGACCCGCTCGGACTACTCGATCCGAATCCCAGCGACCAAGCGCCTCCGGCACGATCCCACGGGCGCACTCATCCAGGGCCCTGTGCTCGGGGAAAAGGAAACGTTCGGTAACGCCGCGCTGGTCGACTGTATCCACGGCGGACTGAAAACGAACGAGGCCGTCTTCGGCGAAGCGGGCCGGCCGGGATCTGTCACGGTGCGCCTTGGCACCGAGCCGGTGCCGCCGGCGGACGCGGTCTTCGTCACATGGACACTGGCCGACACCTCACCGTTCTTCTGCGTCGAGCCGTGGATGGGGCCGCCCAACGCGCCCGAAAACAAACTCGGCCTGCAGTGGGTGAAGAAGGGGGAGACGAGGAAGTTCTCGGTTTCGGTGAATCTGCGTTGAGCGCGAGGCTTCCATCGCCTTTGTTCACCCACCCATGACGCCCGCCTTTGCGATCATCACCGCGCTCCCTTCCCTAGCGTTCATCGACGGGCTGGGCGGACCGGAGATGCTGCTGATCCTCGTGATCGTGCTGCTCCTCTTCGGCGGGGATAAATTGCCGGAATTCGCCCGGGGCATGGGAAAGACGGTGCGCGAGCTCAAGAAGGCAGCCTCGGGCGTCGAGGAGGAGTTCCGTCGCGCGATGGAGGAGGACGAACGGAAGAAGGCCGCCGCGGCGCTGGAGGCAGCAAACCCCTCCCCGCCGCCGGCTGAAACCGGTGTCGAACAAGTCGCCGCCACGCCCTCCGACGCGAGCAACTCCATCGCCGGCCCGGAGGCACCGGCCTCGCCCGAAGCCGCTTCCGCACCCACCCCCGGCACTCCGGCACCCGCGCCGGTCAAGCGGGTCATCGCGAGCGAAGATTGCCCGTGAGCAACGCCACGACGTCCGGCGAGACCGCCGCGGACGCGGTGCGGCTGCCCATCACGGACGAGCTCGATCTGCACACCTTCCGGCCGTCGGACCTGGGAGAACTTCTACCCGCCTATTTCGCGGAATGCCGCGCCCGCGGCCTGCGACGCGTCCGCATGGTGCACGGCAAAGGCACCGGCACCCTTCGCACCACCGTGCATGCCTTGCTGCGCCGCTCTCCTGAGGTGCGGAGGTTCGGGGGCTGCGACGAAACCAGCGGCTCCTGGGGAGCGACTTGGGTCGAACTCATCCCATGAGCTGGAGAAATCTGCCGGCGCTCGCGGGGCTCCTCTTCTTGCTCCTCTCGGCGCCGGACCGTGCGGCGGGAGCGGAATCCCCTTTGATCCTGAT
>JBEGJD010000323.1:0-4110 GCA_041184765.1 Verrucomicrobiota bacterium
GTGGTTTCGCGAGCGCATGCCGCTCTGCGCGCGCGGCGGCGGCGGCCAGCTCTGGCTGCGCAAGCTGGCCCGCTGAGGCTGCGCCCTATTGCTGCCCCGCGAGCGGGGCGGCGGGCGGAAGTCGCAGCATGGCGCCGGTCATTACAAACTCCGTCCGATCCTCGTCCTCCACCAGCAGACCAACGCGGAACTCCCCGGCGGGCAGATCGGAGATTTCGCGAGCGAAATGGAAACCCGCGCGATCCCACTCGGGACGATGCATCACCGCAGGGACATCCGAGCGTGGTACGGTCACGGCTTGGTAGGTCCGGCGGATCCCGCCGGCTTCCAGCACCACGTGGATCGCGCCGCGCGCGAAGCGCCGGCCGGGGATTCCTGCCCAGCCGCGGATGGCGGCGCTGCGGGCGGTCACGGCCACTTCCTCCATATGATAGACGATCTTTCCTGATTCGCGGGCCTCGCGCGGGAATGGCTCCTCGAGGCAGACCTCCTCCAGTTCATAGACGCCGGAGCGGGCAGCCGCCCGTAGCAGCCGGGTCGAGTGGTCGGCTCGGGGATGGAGACTGAACGGTCCACGGCCGTCGGTCCCGTGTTGGATGTACGCGACGGTCGCGAGGTCGCGGCAGGTGAGCCACGAGTCAACCTCGTCGGCGAACTCGCGGTTGGCTGCGAAATTGAACGCCGCGAGGCAGGGCAGCACCAAGGCGATCCGGCGGTCGAGGGGGGCGTCGCCGCCCGGCCGCGTGATGAGTTGGAAAACCGCGATGGCCCAGGCAAACGCGCCGAGAATCAGGTAGCGGGAATGAATCTCCCCTCCCGTTTGCACGGATCTTCCCGCGGCAATCACCGCCGTGCCGATGACCGTGAATATCGCGAGGTGCCAAAGGAGCGGCTCGGCGCGGCGACGGGTGATCGCGAGCAAGGCCAGCAGTCCGACGCCCGCGTACGGCGCGGCCTCCCGCCACCCTAGCGCGGGAGCGGCGCCCAGCAGCGAGATCCAGTAGTGGAGCGTCGCCGCCATCCCGCGCGGCGTGGTGATCGCGGCCAGCTCCGTGTGCCGCGAGCCGAGGCCCGCCACAAAGAGGAGGGTTACGGCGGCCCCCGCGGCGGTCCATCCCAGCAGCGGGCGGGGTCGCCGCATCGCGTGGAGCAGCAGGGCGCCGGCGGGCCATACGGCAAGACCGTGCGCGAGGGTCAGCGTGGCCATCAGTCCGAGCACCACCGCGACGGCCGTCCACGCGCGGCGATTGGCCGCCAGCGCGGCCAGCGAGGCGGTCGCGAGAAAAACGACACTGAAGTGGTCGATCGATGATCCCGACCACAGGAAGTTCTCGTAATGCGAAAGGTTGAAGACGGCCCCCGAGAGAAGCAGGGCCAGCAGCAAGCGCCGGGTACCTCCGACCGCGGCGAAAATGGCGAGCAGGATGGCCGCCGCGATCGCACCGACGCCAATCCAGTCGAGGGCGGCGAAATTGATCCGACCCGCGACGGAATGGATCGCCGTATACACCAGCCGGCTCATCACGATGCGATGTCCGTTGTTCTCCGCGAGCATCTCGCGCCAGAAGTCCGCCGGCGCGAGGCCGGACTCCAGCCGGAGCACCAGCGAAAGGGCGGTGTCGAACTCATCCCAATAGACGATATTTCGCCGGGCGTCCGCGGTCTTCTCGAAAACCTGCCAGACCGGGACCAGGGCCATGCCGATGAGCACCGCGGCGAAAAACCGTCGCCGGCGGAGTCCCGGCTGCGCGGGAACAGCGGAATGGGCGTCGGGAGGTTCAGCCATCGGCGAAAGCTTCGCCGTCGAGGGTCACCGCGGGATCAACCCGTGCAATCGGCGCCGCCTGATATTTCCGTCGGAAACTTTCGCCGCCGATCTGCGTCGGCGGACCGAGGCCACCATTCAGGTGGCGGGAAGCTCGAGGCGGAAAATGCTTCCGCGGGGCGTGGCGGGCTCGTGGTTCAGGGAGCCGCCGAGCACGCGCAGGTAGGCCTTGGTGATGGAGAGCCCGAGGCCGAAGCCGCCGCTCGTCCGGACGCGCGAGCGGTCGGGCCGGTAGAAGCGTTCGCTCAACCGTGAGCGGTCTTCCGGAGCGATCCCCGGGCCCTCGTCCTGCACGCTCACCTCGATGCTGGTTCCCGCGCGGCGCACGTGTACGCGGATGACGGTCTCCTCGGGCGAGTACTTGATGGCGTTCTCGACCAGGTTCTGCAGGGCCTGGCGGAACAGCACGGAATCGGTCGGCGCGGTGCAGTCGTCCCCGGTCACCTCGATCCGTTGCCGTTTCTGCTCGGCGAGCACACCGAGGTCGGCCGCGCATTCGCGGGCCGAGACGAGCAGCGGCACGGGCGTGCGTTCCGCGGACTGGCCGCCACCGGCGCTGGCGAGCTCGAGCAGGCGTTCGACGAGCTGCTGCAGCCGTTGGGCCTCCTCCAGCATGGACCCGATGATCTCGCGATACTCTTCCACCGTGCGGCCTTTGCGCAGGCCGACTTCGCCGACGCTGCGAAGCGTCGTGAGCGGCGTGCGGAGCTCGTGCGAGGCGTCGGCCACGAAGCGATCGAGCGCCTCGAAGGAGTGTTGGAGGCGGTCGAGGGTGATGTTGAAAACCGAACCTAGCCGGCCGAGCTCGTCCGCCGGATTGTCCACCGGCAACCGCCGGCCCAGCTCGTCGGCCGAGATGCGGTTGGCTTCCGCCGCCATCCGGTCGAGGGGCAGCAGCCAGCGCCGCGTGAGGAAGTGACCGCCGAGCACGAGCAGCGCCACCGCGACGGGCAGGGATATAAAAATGATGAGCCGCAGGTCGGGCAGCGCGTCGGCGTGCGGCTGGTGGATGCGGATGAGGCGGATCATCCAATGCGACGGCAGCGCGGTCGACTCAAACGGCACGATCAGTGTGCGCAGCCGCAGATCAGGGGCGACGTTGAAGACGCTGATGAAGCCATCGCGACCAATAGTCCGCCGGGGGGCGCCGGGCATCGAGAGGTTGCGGTTCTCGGAGAAGGGCCAGACGCGCCGAACGAGATTATCGTTCTCATCCCAGATCTCGAACCATGGGTAGTCGGTCATCCACGGCGCGGTTCGACCCAAGGGTTTCCCTTTCCACAGCAGTGCGCGCTTCGGGGACACCGTCAGGTTGGCGTCGATCATTTGAAGGTCCTGCCGCAATTGGTGGTCGAGGGGGCGGGCGAGCCGGACCGCGACGTACGAGTAGAGCGAGACGGCGAAGACCGTGAACAGCGCGGTGCCGCCCGCCGCGTACCAAAGGGAGAGGCGGAAACGGATCGTGCGCCGGCTCCACCACGCCGCCAGACCTGTGCGGTCGCCGTTCAAGAGCCGGGCTCCCCGATGCGATAGCCGATACCGCGTTCGGTGTGGATGAGGCTGTCCTCACCCGGAAGATCGACCTTCTTGCGGAGGCGCATCACCTGCACGTCGATGACGTTGTCGAGGGACGTCAGCCGGCGCGGCTGCTTCCAGATATCCCGTTCGAGCATCTCGCGGCTGACTGTGTGGCCCTGGTTCAGCATCAGGTACTCGAGCAGATCCACCTCGCGGGGGGTGAGCGCTATCTCGCGACCGGCGCGGACCGCGACCCGGGCGCGGGTGTCGAGTTGCAGATCACCGCACCGCAGCACACGCGGGGGATTGCGGTCGGAGCGCCGCAGCAGGGCGCGGCAGCGGGCTAAGAGTTCCGCGAAGGCGAAGGGTTTGGAAAGGTAATCGTCCGCGCCACCGTCGAGTCCTTGCACGCGGTCCTGCAGCGTCCCGCGGGCGGTGAGCATCAGCACGGGCGTGGTGTCACCACCGGCACGAAGGTGACGCACCAGTTCGACGCCGTCCCGGCCGGGGAGCATTCGGTCGAGCACGCACAAGTCATATCCACCCGCTGCGAGGAAACGGCCGGCCTCATCGCCGTCACCCGCCTCGGTCACGATCCACCCCTCGAGGGTGAAACCCTCCCGGATTGAGGCGCGTGTTTTTGCCTCGTCCTCGACCAGCAGGATACGGGTTGGTCTCGTGGTTTCCGGTGTGGCCATGGTCGCGCTCGGACCTGCCTAGGTTCGCGCGCGGGCGGCGGAAGGCAATCCGGCTGATAATCGTGTCAT
>JBEGJD010000324.1:0-5807 GCA_041184765.1 Verrucomicrobiota bacterium
ATGCACGGGTTCGCCTGCAGCTCGCGTTCACCGCACCGGTTGTACCCGGCCTTTCCGAGGCCTACGCGCGCCTCGCCCGGCGCGTCGAATCGACCTTGTCAACGGACGTACCGGCGCGACGCAGGCCGTCGCCAAAGGCTCGGAGCCAAAGGACGCTCGTACCCGGCTGGGCGATGAAATCCAGCAACGGGCCGTAACCTCCGGCAGGTTTCGAAGCTGCCTGGATCTCCACCAACGAGGCGACGAACGGCGCCGCGGCACGCGTGACCGCGGCGTCACGGGTCATCGCCGGGAAAAGCACGCCGTTGACCGCGGCGGGTGGCGCGCTGAGCAACGCGGCGGAGATCCATTTGTCTGCGTAATCGCGCCGGGCGAGGCGCGCGTAGGCGTCGGAAAGGCCGGGTACAACCGGTGCGGTGAACGCGAGCTGCAGGCGAACCCGTGCATCGGGATCATCGGCGAGAGCGGCCAGCGCCGCCACGAGGCCGGGAGCTGTCCCGCCCCGGGCGACGAGAATCTCGGCCAGATAAATCGCCCGCTCCCGCACCCGCGGATCGCGGTCGCGCAGCGCGACCGTCAACACCCCGGCGTCTAGCGCGCCGAGGCCATCGAGCACGCCGAGGGCGTGATGCTTCGCGGGCGCGGACGATGATTCCCGGACCAGCGCAGCCAGCAGAGGAACCGCGGATTTGTCCTGCCGCTCGTAGAGGAGCCTTGAGGCGGTGTCGCGATGCCAGCCGTTGGAGTGCGCGAGCGCGGCGACCAAATCGGCCGTGGTGGCCTTGCCGAGGGCGGGATTGCCGCGCCGGCGCCACGCGGCGTTTTCGGGCACGAGCCGGTAGATGCGACCGCGGTCGTTACCCGAGTTGAGGTCGAGGTGCCGCTTGATCTCCTCGGGGATGCTCCACGGGTGCTCGATCACTTCGCGGTACATGTCGCAGATGTGGAGTGTGCCGTCGGGGGCGTTGGCGAAGTTCACGACGCGGACCCAGGTGTCGGTGCTGGCGGCGAACTCGTAGTTCTGCTCGTCGTCCGGACGGCGGCCGATGAGGCTCGCACCGTCAGCAGAGATCTTCTTCCGGTGAACGAGCTGACCTCCGGAGTCGCCCGCGAACGCGTTGTTCACGAAATCCTCGCCGTAGGCGTCACCGCGGTAGATCGCGGTGCCCGCGGCGCCGGTGAAGTAGCCGCTGACGCGCCCTCCGCCCTCGACCGCGCCCTTGACGACGCCGCCGATACGCCAGCGCGTGCGGATGATGCGCCACGGCTCGTCGGGGCTGATGCGGTAAACCTCGGCGGCGCCGCCGTCGGCGGCGATGCTCTGCCGCGCCCCGGGCATTGTGAAGAACGGATTCCGCGCGGCGTACTTGCCGTCGTAGACCCAAAACTGGAGGTGGTCGGAATTCGAGCACGCGAAGCGGCGGCCGAAATCATCGAAGCTCATGCCGAACTGCGCGCCGCCGACCGAGAACCCGAACTCGTGCGTGCGGGGATCGAACCAGAAGTTGCGCCCAGCGAGCTCCTCACCAGGCAGATCGGGACGCTTCGGGCTTGTGATCACGCCGCGGTTGCCAGTGCCGCCCTGGACGTGGATGCGGTTGTCCTGCCCCCAAGCGAAACTGTTGAACATCGCTTGGACGTTGAGCCGCTGGAGGCCGGTGCCGAAACCGGTGAAGACCTTCTCGCGGATCTCCGCGCGACCGTCGCCATCACGGTCCTCGAAGCGCCAGATATCGGGCGTGGCGCCGACGTAGAGTCCGCCGTTGGCCCAGATCAGGCCGGTCGGCCAAGGCACGTTATCGGCGAAGACCTTGCTCGTCTCGTAGAAGCCGTCGCCGTCGCGGTCCTCGAGCACGGAGACGCGCCCGAGGTGCGGCGTGCGATCGCGCTCCTCTGAGTAGTCGATCATCTCGCAGACGAACATGCGGCCGTTCTCGTCGAAACTGATCGCGATCGGGTCGCGCACCATGGGCTCGTTTGTCACGAGCTGGGCCTTGAAGCCCGGCTTCACCTTCCACGTCGCGACGGCGTCCTTCGGCTCCACCGCCGGATATCGCGGCAGGTCCTTCGCGGGATCGACGGCGGTGGCAACCTTGGTCTCGCCGTAAGCCTGAGCGTAGGAGTTCCGATGCTGGAGATTTTCGGCGCCGAGCGCGGCGAGGCAGGGGCAGAGCGCGAGGACGGCGAGGCGGATCGTTTTCATGCGCGGGCGTCACCTTCCGCCCTGCCAGCGCGGCCTGTCAACCGCCGCGGCCGTTCAATCGACGAACGCGGTCTCGTTGGAGAGCAGCAGCACCTGCGCCAGCTCCGCGAGACGACCGAAAGGCGCCGCCGCGACCTTGGTTTCGGAGGCGCCTGCAGCCGCCGGCGCCGGCTCATCTGTCGCCGCCAGAAACTCGCGCGCGAACGCGAGTTCGTCCGCGTCAGGCCGGCGCTGGTGCACGAGACGGAAGAGCGCCTCGGCCTCCCCGCCGGGCGACCCGGCGGCGGTCCGCGCGGCACGGGCGGCCGCAGCCCGAGCCATCTCCAGCGCGAACGGACTGTTCAGCAGAAACAACGCCTGCTGCGGCACGGTGGTGGAAAAACGCTGCGCGCTGGAGACGTCGGGATTCGGCAGATCGAAGGTGCGGAACATGCCGGGCAGGTTCTGCCGGTCGATGAAGCCATAAACCGTGCGCCGACCGGGGAAAGGCTCGGCCAGCAGGTCCACGGGTAGCCCGCCAACTTGCGGGTCGAGGCGTCCCGCCGCCGCCAGCAAGGTGTCGCGGAGAGCTTCGAACTCGAGTCGGCGCCGGTTGAAGCGCGTGAGGAACCGGTTCTCCGGATCCGCCGCCAGCGTCGCAGGGGTAACCGAACCCGATTGCCGATAAGTGCGCGAAAGCACGATCGCGCGTTGAAGCCGTTTGACCGACCAACCACCGGCCACGAAATCCGCCGCCAGCCAATCCAGCAGCGCACGCTGCTCGGGCGGTTCCGTGCGGAGACCGAAGTCACTCGGTGTGCGCACCAGCGCTTCGCCGAAGTGCCAGCCCCAGACGCGATTCACGAAGACACGGGCCGTCAGCGGATTGGCGGGATCCGCGATCGCCCGGGCGAGTTCGAGCCGGCCGCTGCCGTCGCTGAAACGGGGCCGGTCCGGCCCGGCCAGCACCTCGAGAAACCGGCGGGGCGCCTCGGGGCCGCGGTTGGCGGGGTTACCACGCAGGAAAACGGCGGAGTCCCGCGGCTTGTCGCGGTCGACCAGCGCCATCGCGCGCAACGGCGCGCCCGGCTCCGTCCAGTTGAGCGACTCCAGCTCGCGTCGGAGTTGGGCGGTCCGCTCGTTCAACTGGCGTCGGATCAGAACGGAAGCCGCGTCGAAGCTGAGATTGGCCGGAAAATCCTCGGCAGCCGCCCAGGCCTGCGCAGCGGCGACCAGCGACGGCGGCACTACGACGCGGCTGGGCGCGGGCGCCTTGGCCTTGCCCGATTTCGCGTTTTTTTCCGACGTGGGAAAGGCGACGGTGAAGAGGTCGTTGAATATTCCGGCGAAGGCCGCGAGCGAATCGGGCGCCTTCTCCCGCGCGGCGAGCCAATCCACGAGGACGGCATCCATTCCCGGCGGCGGGGCGCTGCGCCAAGCCGCGAGCAAATCCGCGGCCGCCGCCGCGAAGCCTTCGGCCGGCAAGGCGGTCAGCACGAACCACGGGGCGAGCAGCGGATGCGCGCGGGCGGGCTCCGTGCGGAGAAAGGCCTGCCAGCGGCGCAACACCTCGGGATTCACCTTTCGCGTGCCGGCGAAGAGTTCGAACTTGGCGTCGGCGGGCAGCCGCTCCGCGTCGTGCGCCGCGAGCAGGTAGTCACCGGTCTTCGCCTTCAGTCCCTCGACGAACTTCGCGACCTCGGAGCGCTCGCGTTCCCGGATGCGCTCCGCCGCCTCTTCGCGCTTACGCAGGAAATCCTGATGCGCCGGTGAATCGACCAACGGCCCGAGCAGGGGTTTTTCCGCGGGTTCCTCCGAGGAAGCGAACACCCCGTGCAGGGCGTAGTAATCCTGCATCGAGACGGGATCGAACTTGTGGTCGTGGCAGCGAGCGCACGTGACGGTCAGGCCCAGAAGGCCGCGCGTGACGACGTCGATGCGGTCGTCGATGATGTCGTTCTGGTTGTTAAGAAACCGCCGGCCGAGAGTGAGGAACCCGAGCGCGGCGAGCGCGGACTTGTCCTCGCCGAGCGGCAGGCGGTCGGCGGCGATCTGCTCGACGATGAAGCGATCAAAGGGGAGGTCGGCGTTGAACGCACGGATCACGTAGTCGCGGTAGGTGTGCGAGAACGCGTAGCGCCGCTCCTCATTACCCGCGAGATAGCCCTTGGTGTCGGCGTAACGGGCCACATCGAGCCAGAAGCGTCCCCAGCGCTCCCCGTAAGCCGGCGAGGCCAGCAGACGGTCAACCACCTGTTCGTAAGCGGAAGGGTCACGCGGGTAATCGCGCACAAACGCATCGGTCTCGTCCGCCGTCGGCGGTAATCCGGTCAGACTGTAGGTCACGCGACGCAGCAGGGTGCGGGCATCCGCCTCCGGCGCAGCAGACAGTCCGCGCTGCGCTTGAGTCGCTTGGATAAGCGCGTCGATCGGCGACACCCGCGGATCGCCGGAGGACGGTACCACGGGCTTTTGGACGGGCTGCAGCGCCCAGTGCCGGCGGGCGACGTCCATATCGAGCGGACTGGCCGGACCACCGTCGCGCGGATCCGGCGCGCCCATCCGCACCCATTCCTCGAGCACCGCGACTTTCTCCGGCGACAGCCGGCCGCCCTCGTCCGGCGGCGGCATGAGCAGGTCGTCGTTCTTGTAACGCACAGCTTCGAGCAGCAGGCCCTTGGTGGTGTCACCCGCGACGATTGCCGCGCCCGAGGCGCCCCCGCGCCGGAGCGCGTCGCGGGTGTCGAGCTGAAGGCCCCCCTTGGATTTCCCCTTCGCCGCGCTGTGGCACGCGTAACAATGCTCGGCGAGCAAGGGCCGCACCTTCGACTCGAAGAATTCGACGTGCTCCGGCGGCAACGCGCCCCGCAGGCCGGCCGCGGCGGCGAACAGAAGGGTAAGGAAAAGCGGCGACCGCGCCTTCACGCAATGAGCTCCCGCACGACGCGGCCATGCACATCGGTCAACCGGTAGTCGCGCCCGGCGTGCCGGAAGGTCAGGCGCTCATGGTCGAACCCGAGCAGCGCAAGGATGGTCGCGTGGAGGTCGTGCACATGCACCGGTTTTTCGACGGCCTTGAAGCCGAATTCGTCGGTCGCGCCGTGGACCATGCCACCGCGCACCCCACCGCCGGCCATCCACATCGTGAAACCGTGGTGGTTGTGGTCGCGGCCGTTAACCTTGCCAGCATTGGCCCCGGCGGACGGCAGCTCGACCACCGGCGTGCGGCCGAACTCGCCGCCCCAGACCACGAGGGTATCGTCCAGCATGCCGCGCTGACGAAGGTCCTTGAGCAAAGCGCCGATGGCCTGATCGCTCTCGCCCGCCAATTTGCGGTGGTTGACCTCGAGGTCGTCGTGGTTGTCCCAGGGTTGTCCTTGCCCGTGCCAAACCTGCACGAAGCGCACGCCGCGCTCCAAGAGCCGGCGCGCGATCAGCATCTGGCGGCCCTGGCGCGTGTCGCCGTAAAGTTCGCGGATGGCGGCGGGTTCGCGGGCGACATCAAACGCGTCGCTGGCGTCGAGCTGCATGCGGTAGGCGAGCTCGAAGGACTGGATGCGCGCCTCCAGCTGCGGATCCTGCGCGCGACTTTCGGCATGGCGGGCGTTGAGCCGGCGCAACAGGT
>JBEGJD010000325.1:0-4389 GCA_041184765.1 Verrucomicrobiota bacterium
AAAAACGGCCAGCCGCTGAAGTACGCCACTCACGACGGCCCGAGCGAGATCATCGCCACCGTTATCGTGCACGAGGGGCGTGCCTACATGGTGATCGGCCAGGACCCCGAGCACGGCGACGGCGTGGGCATGATCAGCTGCCTCGATCTTACCGCCCGCGGCGACATCACCGGCAAGGCTTTGTGGACGAACAAGTCGATCGGCCGCTCGATCTCCACCCCGAGCCTGCACGAGGGGCTGCTCTACCAGGCCGAGTACAACGGCAACATCCACTGCATCGATATTACGAACGGGAAGATCCTCTGGACCTACGCCACCAACAGCCGCATCTGGTCCTCGACCCTCGTCGCCGACGGGAAGGTCTACTGCGGCACTGAGGACGGCGAACTGATCATCCTGCGCACCGGTCGCGAGATGAAGCTCGTCGGCAAGCCCGAGTTCTTCTCTCCCATCTACGCCAGCCCGGTCGTCGCCAACAACCTCCTCCACGTCGCGACGATGACGCACCTGTTTGCGATCGGGAAATAAGGCGTTATCGGTCCGTCTCCTGTCCGTGCCCGCGGCTCCTGTCGCGGGATTCCTCCTTTCATTTTTTCCACCGCCCACCTCATGAGCTGCAAATTGACCGTACCGGAAGCCCAGGCCGCCCTCGACGCTTGGACGCGCGAGATGATCGCGTGGCATTTCTCGCCCGCCACGGGCTGCGACTACTGGCTCAAGTGGGCCGAGCAGGCCGGTTGGAACCCGCTGAAGGAGATCACCCGTTTCGCCGACCTCACGCGTTTCGACCACTTTGACGACGAGGTTCTGCGCAAGGAGCAGCCCGAGCGTTTCGTGCCGAAGGCCTACGCCGGCCGTCCCTACAACGTCTTCGAGACCGGCGGCACCACCGGAATGCCGAAGCAGCGCATCGGCTGGGACGACTACAAGGTGGATTACGAGGAGTTCAGCGACCACTACGGTCCGGACTTCTTCCCCAAGGGCGCCAACTGGCTGATGGTAGGCCCCACCGGCCCCCGCCGCCTGCGCCTCGCGATTGAGCACCTCGCCAACTACCGCGGCGGCTCGTGTTACTTCGTCGATCTCGACCCGCGTTGGGTGAAGCGCCTCATCGCGATGGGCGAGGGCGCCATGGCCCGCAAGTACCAGGAGCACGTGATCGACCAGGCGGCCACGATCATCCGGCACCGGAACATCCAGTGCATGTTCACCACGCCGCGCCTCCTCGAGAACCTCGCCGAGCGCATGTCGCTCGTGAAGGCCGGCATCAAGGCCGTCTTCGCCGGCGGCACCACCATGACGCCCCAGTATGTGCGGTTTGTGGTCGAGGAGGTGCTCGAGGGTCAGATCAACTTTGCCCCGACCTACGGCAACACCCTCATGGGCCTCGCCATCAGCCGGAAGCTGAAGCCCGAGGACAATTACAGCCTCACTTACTATGCGCCCCAGCCGCGCGCCGTGCTGCGGATCGTCAATCCCGATAAGCCCGACGAGATGATGCCCTACGGCGAGTACGGACGCGTCGAACTCACCACGATGACACGCGAGTTCTTCGTGCCCCGCTTCCTCGAGCGCGACGAGGCCATCCGCCGGCCCCCGTGCGACGAGTTCCCGTGGGACGGCGTGGGCGACGTGCGCCCGTTCCAGTCCCTCACCAAGACCATCATCGAGGGCGTTTATTGAGCGGTCCGTACCCACGCGCACCATGAGCTCCCCGATCCACATCCCGGTCCTGCGTCTCGGCCGTCCCTACGAGAGTCTAGACAAGGTTCGCTTCAACGTCGAAGGCCGCGAGATCGCCGTGAGCATGGCGAACTCCGGGCTGATCCGTCGCGATCTGCAGCAGGGTCTCGCCCGCGCCGCCGAAAGCCTGCAGGCGATCCCTTGCGCGAAGCTGGCCGATGCCTGCGAACACGCCGCCGAGCTTTTCCTCCGCGGTAATCTTCCGTGGGGCGACGGCGACCGGACGCAAAGCCCGCAGGATTACGTCGCCGCGCTTTCCCAGCTCACCGGCCTGCCGCATTCCCTCGGACACCAGAACATGGGCAAGGTCCATGCCGCGATGGCCAACATTCGCGCCATCCTCGCCGGCCTCACCCGCGGCATGCCGCTCGAGTTGTTCGACCGCGGATTCATCCGGCAGGACGGCATCGACGTTAATTTCTTCCCGCAGACCGGGAGCCTCGGCGTGCTGCTGCCCAGCAACTCGCCGGGTGTGAATTCGCTCTGGCTGCCCGCGCTCGTGATGAAGATTCCGGTCGTGCTAAAGCCCGGCCGCGAGGACCCGCTCACGCCCTTCCGCATCGTGCAGGCCATGATCGCCGCCGGGTTTCCGCGCGAGGCTTTCGGCTTCTACCCCGCCGGCCACGACGGCGGCGACGCCGTGCTTTTCGGCACCGGCCGCGCCATCGCGTTCGGCAGCGACGCCACCGTGCGGCGGTACTCGCCTTTCCGGAACATCCAGGTCCACGGCTCCGGCCGCAGCAAGGTCCTCCTCGGGAACGACCATGCCGACCACTGGGAGCGCCACCTCGACATCATCGTGCAGTCGATCGCCTCCAACGGCGGCCGCTCCTGCATCAACGCCTCCGCGGTGCTGACCCCGCGTCACCGCGACAAGCTTGCCGACGCCTTGGCGCGGCGGTTGGCCGCCATCGTGCCGCGCCCGCGCGACGACAAGGACGCGCTCCTCTGCGGCTTCGCCAATCCCGCCATGGCCAAGGGCATCGACGAGCGGATCAATGAGCTCCTGCAGACGCCGGGCGCCGAGGACATCACCGCCCGTTACCGTCAAGGCCCGCGCCTGATCGAGAAATACGGCCAGACTTTCCTCCAGCCCACGCTGGTCTCGTGCACCGATCCGGAACATCCGCTCGCCAACACCGAGTTCATGTTCCCTTACGCCAGCATCCTCGAGGTGCCGCAGTCGCGCATGATCGACACCATCGGCGAGTCCCTCGTCGTTTCGGCCGTCACCGCCGACCACGCGTGGACGCTCGACCTGATGGCGAGCACCAACATCGAGCGGCTCAACATCGGCCCGTACCCGACGAACCGCGTGCAATGGGAGCAGCCGCACGAGGGCAACATGTTCGAGTTCCTCTACCGCCGCCGCGCCCTGCAGGGCGACCTCGCCGCGGTCTGACGCGTACTTCCTCGGGGCCGCGAGCCGGCCCCCCGCTGAACTCCCCGCATGCCCGAGGCCTTCGCGTCGCGCCCCGCTCCGCGTCTGATCTTCGGCCCGGGTTCGCTCCGCGAACTTCCGGCTGCGGTGCGAAGCGTCGGTGGTGCGGCGGTTTTTGTCGTCAGCGACCCCGGTATCGCCCGCGCCGGCCATCTCGACACCGCGCTGCGCCTCTTGGCCGCCGCGGATCTGCCGGCCGCGGCGTTCGCCGACTCGCGCGAGAATCCCTCGGAGTCCGACGCCGCCGCGTGCCGCGACGCTGCGCGCGCGCACCGTTTCGACTGCATCGTGGCGATCGGTGGCGGCAGCAGCCTCGACACCGCCAAGGCCTGCAATTTCCTGCTCACGAACGGCGGCGCGATGCACGACTACCACGGCTACGGCAAAGCCGCGCGTCCCCTTTTGCCGCTCATCGCCATCCCGACCACGGCTGGCACCGGTAGCGAGACGCAGTCCTACGCGCTCATCAGCCGCGACGGCTCACACGAGAAGATGGCCTGCGGCGATCCCAGGGCGCTGCCCGCGGTGGCCATCCTTGACCCGGATCTCACAGCCACGCTGCCACACTCCGCCGCGTTGCTCTCCGGTATCGACGCGCTCACGCATGCGATCGAGTCGGCGGTCTGCACCAAGGCCAATCCGCTCTCGCGGATTCATGCCGAGGGCGCCTTCCGCCACCTCGCGACCGCCATCGACCGCATCGTCGACGGTCGACCCACCGACGATGACCGCGCCCACATGCTGCTCGGCGCCGCCTTGGCGGGAACCGCCATCGAGAACAGCATGCTCGGCGCGGCCCACGCCTCCGCCAATCCCCTGACGGCAAGGCTCGGCGTGGTCCACGGACGCGCCGTCGGCACGATGCTGCCGCACGTGATGCGCTTCAACGCCGTGGCACCGGCCGCCGCCGAGACGTACGCGCACTTCGGCGCGCTCCTGCGTTTGCTCAGGGTGTCGGACCTGTCGCTCGTCGAATGGGTGGAAGCGCTCGTGCGCCGCTGTCGTTTCCCCGCCCTCGATCCCGCCGCCGACCTCGCGCTCCTCGCCGATGACGCCACGCGGCAGTGGACCGGCAAATTCAACCCGCGTCCGTTGCAGCGGGAGGATTTCATCTCACTCTACCGGCGTGCGTCCGGCCTCGAAAACTGACCCCCGCCGCGCGGTTGGGCTCCTGCCCCTGCTGGGGGCCGCGCTAGTTCTGGCGC
>JBEGJD010000326.1:0-9087 GCA_041184765.1 Verrucomicrobiota bacterium
CCCGCGGTGTGGGACATCGCGCCGCAGCCGACCACGACCCAGGTGAGCCAGCGCCGCGGCGTGCGATTGACCACGAGTCGCACGCAAGCGCCCAGCAGGCCGGAGTGCTCCGCGGCCGCGAGCCCGAGCAGGCAAACGAGTACGGGGCCCAGCGGCGCGAAGTTGATGAAGTTGGGCAGCAGCCCGGTGATCAGACGGCGCAGACCGTCGACCGAAAGCAGGTTCACCGCCCCAACCGCCTTGTGGGTGACGGGATGCTCCACGCTCACTCCGGCTGAGCTGAGCACCCACGAAAGGAGCACCATCAGCGCGCCCAGCAGCAGGAAAAGCGTCGCCGGGTGCGGCAGAAGGTTTCCCCACCGCTCCACCCTCGCGAGCTGGCGCTGGAACAAAGTCGGAGCGGGGACGGTTTCAGCGGGGTGATCCATGGGGAAATCAGACGGCGCGGGAGCCAAGCCGGGCGGCTGCGGCGCGCGCGAAGCCGGTGAGATGTTCCTGCAGGCGTCCGAAGCCCGGCCCCGGCTCGCAGGTCGCCTCGTCCATGTAGAGCGCGCGGTTGATCTCGATCTGCACACTGCAGCGACCCCGGGTCGGATCACCATGCGTGCGCACGATATCCGCGCCGCGATAAGGATCGTTCACCTGCACACGGTAACCGAGGCCTGAAAAATGCGCGGCCACCCATCGGGTGACGGCGGGATCGGACGAGGTGCCGTCGCGATCTCCGATCACGAGATCCGGCCGAGCGCGACCGGAGTCGGTGTTCATGGCGTTGCCGCGCGACTTCATCGAATGGCAGTTGAAATGCCAGACGTGACCGTGGCGCGCAGCCGCGGCGTCGATCTCGCGACGCAGCGCCTCGCGGTAGGGAAGGTGGAACTCGTCGATCCGACGGCGCACCTCGGCCACGGTGAGTCGGCGGTCGTACATCGGCACGCCGGGCAGGGCGTAGCGCCGGATTAGACCCATGCCCCGGCGAGCGTGATCACTCAACACGACCGGTTCCGGCCAAGGCTCGGCGAGCAACTCCGGGTCGATGTCGTCGGCCGCGCGGTTGGTGTCGAGGTAGGCGCGCGGGAAGGTCGCCGCGATCAGGACAGCGCCCGCCTCCGTCACCCCGCGGAAAAGCGTATCCACGTGCGCGTCCCACGTTGTGGCGATCTGGTCCCGCGAGGCGGCGGGGGAAAAGTCGGGCGGATACTCGATTCCGCTATGGGGCGAGTCGAAGACGAGCGGCGCGGCCGCACCCGCGGGGCGGTGGATGAACAACGGGGCGGCGGACATCAACGACGGCAACTCTCTTAGTCGCGGTAGTTGAGCGGAGGAGCGCGGTTGCCGATCACCGCCTCGTAGCGGAAGTCCGCGCCGCGGCGTTTCTCAAGCTCGGCGCGCGCGGCCTTGATGCCGGCGGGGTCGGAGAACAGGTCGATCATGGTGCCGGCGAGTACCTTGGCGGCGACGTTCATGCCCTTGAGCCCCATCGAGGTTCCACCGCAAGCGACGGCCTGCCAGCTGTGGCCCGGGGTGCCAGGCGCCCAAGTCGCGGTACGCACGCCGACGGTCGGCACGTTCCAGCTTACATCGCCGACGTCGGTCGAGCCTGCGCCGTCGCGGGGCGGGTTAGGATTGAACGGTGGGACCAGCGCAGCCACTTCCGGCGCCGGGGCCTTGCCGAGGAGCGTGCGGCCGATCTTCGCGGCGAACTCGCGCTCGGCGGTATCGTACACGACCCCGCCCACGGCCTCGAGGTTGCCGTGCATGACGCGCCCGAGGGCCTCGTTGGGGAGCAGATCATAGACCCCGCCGGTGATCTCCCACTCGACGGTGGTGCCGGTGCCGAGCGCGGCGCCGGTCGCGGCCTTCTCCACGCGCTCCCAGACATCGCGCACAACCTCGCGGCTCGGATTACGCACGTAGTAATAGACCTCGGCAAACGCGGGTACGACGTTCGGAGCCTCACCGCCGCGCGTGATGACGTAGTGGATGCGCGTGGTTTCTGGGACGTGCTCGCGGAGCAGGTTCACCATGTGGTTCATCGCCTCGACACCATCGAGCGCCGAGCGTCCACGGTCAGGCGCGCTGGAGGCATGCGAGGCGACGCCCTTGAAGCGGAACTTCCCGGAGCGATTCGCGAGCGACGGGGTCATGATGATCGTGTTGCGGTCGGCCGGGTGCCAGTGCAGCGCGACGTCGACGTCGCGGAACAGCCCCGCGCGCACGAGGTACACCTTGCCCGAGCCGCCCTCCTCCGCCGGCGTGCCGTAGAGACGCACCGTGCCCGCGCGACCGTTGGCTCGGAGCCACTCCTTGATCGCGACCGCCGCTTGAACGGAGCCGGCGCCGAAGAGATGATGTCCGCAGGCGTGGCCCGCATTGGCGCCCGGCCGCGGCTTCTTTTCCGGGACCGCCTCCTGCGAGGCGCCAGGCAACGCGTCGAACTCGGCCAGCACGCCGATCACGGGCGAGCCCGAGCCGGCACTCGCGATAAACGCCGTGGGAATGCCAGCTACCCCGGCCTCGACGGCGAATCCCTCCTGCCGCAAGCGCTCCTGCAAGAGGGCCGAGCTGCGCTGCTCGCGGTAGCCGACCTCCGCGTAGTCCCAAATTTTCAGCGCGATGTCGTTGTACACCGCGCGACCCGCGTCGATCCGCGCGAAGACCTCCGGCTTGGTCGTCTGTGCGAATGGCGCGACCGGCAGGAGCAGCAGCAGGGCAAGGAGGTGAGGTTTCATCGGATGGAGGAACGGAACGGGCGGGTTAAAAAGCGCGGACCCCGGTCGGGGAAACGGCGGCGAACCTGATCCGTGAGCGCCGGGAAAGGCAAACCCGATGCCGTCGCGCCGCGACCACAGATACGGTTTGCCGCGCCGGAGTCGTACCCCAAGCTCCGCGCACCATGAGTTCCCCCGCTCCCGTCAGCCCCGTTCCGATCGAGACCGAGGCAGTGGTGCCCGCCCACCCACAGTTGTTCGGTCATCCGCGCCCGCTCTACACCCTGTTCTTCGCCGAACTTTGGGAGCGCTTCTCGTACTATGGGATGCGAGCGCTGTTGACCTTCTACATGGTGGCGCCGGTCGCCAAGGGCGGCATGGGGCTGCCCGACAACAAGGCGGCCCTGGTCTACGGTACGTACACGATGTCGGTCTACATGTTGTCGATCCCCGGCGGCATGATGGCGGACAACATCCTCGGCTCGCGGCTGGCGGTGCTCATCGGAGGAATCATCATCGCGGCGGGACACTTCTCCATGGCGGTGCCGGGGGATTTCACATTCTACCTCGGGCTCGTGCTGATCGTGCTCGGGACCGGGCTTTTGAAACCGAACATCAGCGCGATGGTCGGTCAGCTGTACCGCCCGGGTGATCCGCGGCGCGACGCGGGTTTCTCGATCTTCTACATGGGGATCAACCTCGGGGCGTTCATCGCGCCGCTCGCGACGGGATTCCTCGCGCAGCACAGCAAGTTCAAGGAGCTGCTGACCGGCTGGGGTTTCAACCCGGTGCACTCGTGGCATTGGGGCTTCGCCGCGGCGGGTGTCGGCATGGTGCTCGGCCTGATCGTGTTTCTCGTTTTCGGCGGCGGCCTGAAGGAAGTCGGCCCCCCGCCCGCGCGCGTGCCCGGGGCCTGGCGCAAACCGCTGCTCACGCTCGTCGGCACTCTCGCGCTCTGGGGTGTCGTGAAACTTTCGGATACCCCGGGTTTCACGTGGATCCGCTACCTGTTCATCCTGATTCCGGTGGCGTTAATGGTTTGGTTCGGTTTCTCGCGGCAGGAGGAAGTGCGGCGGCTCGGCGCGATCTTCTTTTTCTTCATCGGGGCGTTCGTGTTCTGGGCGCTGTTCGAGCAGGCGGGCTCATCGCTGAGCCTCTTCGCCGATCGCTTCACCGCGACCCATGTGGGGGGCATGGAGGTGCCGTCGTCGTGGTATCAGGCCGCGAACCCGATCTTCGTGATCGTGCTCGCGCCGGTGTTCGCGCTGATCTGGACGCGTCTGGGCGCACGGCAGCCGTCGAGCCCGATGAAGTTCACGCTCGGGCTATTCTTCCTCGCGCTTGGCTTCAGCCTGATGATTCCGGCGGCGCGTCTGGCGGCGGAAGGACGGGTGAGCCCACTGTGGCTGCTGGGCCTGTACCTGCTGCAGACGATGGGCGAGATGTGCCTGAGTCCGGTGGGGTTGAGCACCTTCACGAAGCTGGCGCCGCGGCACCTGGTGGGCGCGATGCTCGGCATCTGGTTCCTCGGGGCGGCGTTCGGCAACAAGTTCGCCGGCGTGCTCGCCGCGAGTTTCGGCGAGGGCGAGGCCGGGCATCTGGACCGGTTCTTCGGCCAGCAGGCATTGGCGGTGTTCATCGTGGCGGGCGTCTTCCTCGCGCTGGTGCCGTGGGTGCGGCGCCGGATGGGCGGAGTGCTTTGAGTTTCCAATCGCGCCATGCCTGTCCGCGCCTGGTTCCCGACCTACATTTACTGCGAGAAATTGCAGCGCTCAGGTCTCGTGCGGCTCAACCGTGAGCTGGCCGGGGAGTGCCGGCAACTCCGGGATTACGACCGGGCGGGTCGGACGTGGTCGGCGAAAAACTACCCCGGCGGCTACACCAGCTACGCCTCGCTCAACCAGCTGCACCGGTTTTCCAGCACCTTCGCAGACCTGGGCCGCAAGCTGGAGCGGCACGTGCGCGGGTTCGCCCGGCAGCTGGATATGGATCTGCGGGGACGGCAGGTGGAACTCACCGACCTTTGGGTGAACATCATGCCGCCGACCGCCGCGCACTCGCTGCACCTGCACCCGTTGTCGTTCATCAGCGGCACTTACTACGTCACCACGCCGGAGGGCTGCCCGGGACTGAAGTTCGAGGACCCGCGTTTGGACCGCTTCATGGCGGCGCCCCCAAGGCGCGAGAATGCCCGGGCGGAGAACCGCGCGCACGTCACCTACCCGGCCGAGGCCGGCAACGTGATCCTCTTCGAAAGCTGGCTCCGCCACGAAGTGACTTCCAACCGCGTCGACGCGGAACGCATCAGCATCAGTTTCAACTTCAACTGGCACTGAGGCCTCTTCGGAGGCGAAGGCTGCATCCGGAGCGAACGGCAGCCGCGTGAGTTTCGTTCGCCGGCGCACGGCGAGGAACCCGACCCTTCACTTGCCGGTTCTCCGGAAACCGCCAACTCCACGCTTGCGGGTCGCGCGCGCGTTCCGGTTTTCTCGCCGGATGCACGTGCCGTTCGATCCCGCCGCCGGCCTAGATGAGGTCCTACGCTCCGCCGCGGTCGCGGCAGGCCTGCCGGACGCCGACGGTTTTCGGCCCGAAGTGCGCACGGCCGACCCGCGTCACGGCGACTTTCAGGCCAATGGCGTCCTAGGGCACGCCAAGGCGCGGAAGCTCAATCCGCGCGCGGTCGCGGAGCAATTGATCGCGGCGCTGCCCGCCGGCATCCGGGATTCGTTCGACGTCGCGATCGCCGGCCCCGGCTTCATCAATTTCACGCTGCGTTCCTCCGCGCTGCAGGCCTGGCTTGGCGCCTATTCGGACGCGGCCGCACTGCGCGCCGGAGCGGCCGGGCTCGGGCGGGAACACGCGGGCCGGACCTGGGTGGTCGATTACTCCGGCCCCAACACGGCGAAACAGATGCACGTCGGCCACCTGCGCTCGGCGGTGATCGGCGAGGCGATCTGCCGGCTGCTGCAGTTCACCGGCGCACGGGTGATCCGTGACAACCACCTGGGGGACTGGGGCACGCAGTTCGGCAAGCTCATCTACGGTTACAAGCGCTGGGCCGACCCGAAGGCGCTCGCGGAGGACGCGATCGAGGAGCTGGAGCGGCTTTACCGGCTCGGCAACGACGCCACACCGGAAGGCTCGCCGGAGTTGGACGAGGCGCGGCGCGAGCTGGTGAAGCTCCAGCAGGGTGACCCGGAGAACGTCGCCCTTTGGCGCAAGTTTTCAGAGGTGAGCCTGGCCGCCTTCCAGCAAATCTACGATCGCCTGGGCATCCGCTTCGACCACCACCTCGGCGAGAGCTTTTACAACGACAAGGTCGAACGGGTTTACCGCGAACTCTCCGAGGCCGGCATCGCCGAGGACAGCGCGGGCGCGCTCGTCGTCTTTCATGACGATCACCCGCGATTCAGCCGCCACGCCGAGCGCCCGAACCCGTTCATGGTGCGTAAAGCGGACGGCGCGAGCGGCTACGCGTCCACCGATCTGGCCACGGCGCTGTACCGTTCGGAGCACTTCGGGGCCGACGGCATCGTGATCGTCACCGACTTCCGTCAATCGGACCACTTCGAGCAGCTCTTCCTCACGGTGCGCCGCTGGTTCGCCGCCAAAGGACACCGGCTGCCCGCCCTGCACCACGTGAGCTTCGGTGCGGTCACCGGCGAGGACGGCAAGGCCCTCAAGACCCGCAGCGGCGGCACCATCAAGCTCAAGGCGCTGCTCGACGAGGCGGAAGAGCGCGCCCTGGCGATTGTCACCGAGAAGAACCCGGGAATCCCCGAGGCCGAGCGCCTCGAGATCGCGCGGATCGTGGGCATCGGGGCGGTGCAGTACGCGGACCTTTCGCAGAACCGGAGCAGCAATTATGTCTTTTCCTGGGACAAGATGCTGTCTCTCGAGGGCAACACCGCGCCCTACCTGCTCTACGCGGTGGCGCGCATCCATTCGATCTTCCGCAAGGCCGGCGTGTCCCCGGGGGACGTCGCCGCGCTTGCCGCGGCCGACGCTCCGGTGGAGCCCACCGAGATCGCGCTGGCGCGGAAACTGGTGAAGTTTCCCGACGCGGTGCGCCAGGCGGTGGATGGGCTGCGTCCGCATTACCTCGGTCTCTACCTCTTCGAGCTCGCCGGCGACTACAGCTCCTTCAACAACGCCGAGAAAGTGCTCGTCGATGATCCGGCCGTGCGGGCCCGCCGCTTGTTGCTGTGCGCCCGCACGCTGCTGGTCCTCGAGACCGGCCTCGGACTGCTCGGCCTGCGGACGCTGACGCGGATGTGACCGGAGAGGCGCGACCACAGGGTGGCGCGCCGGAAATCGCCCTTGCGGGGCCCCATGGCCGAAACCACCCTCCGCGCATGGCTCCGACGGAACTCTACATCCGCAACCCGGGCGACGCCGCGGCCCGCGGCCCCTTCACGCTCCAGCAGGTGGCGGACCTCGCGGAAGCCGGTCAGGTGAACCAGGAAACACTGGTTCACGATGCTGCCGCCGGGGACTGGAAGCTCATCGCCGCATGGCCGGAGCTGTCGAAGACGGTTTTCCCGGAGAAGAAGAAGCTCACTCTCCGGCCGAAGGAAGTGAAGACGCTCAACCGGCTCGAGGACGCGGCGAAGCCGATCGATGTGAACGAGATGCTGGATGCCGCGCAGGGGAAGACAGAGGAAACCAAGCACAAGGTCGCCCGCCAGAAGGGTATGGAACTCGCCGTGAAGATCGGCGGCATCGCGGCCCCGATCACCCTGCTCATCGCCGCGGCGGCCGAGGCAATCCCCAGCCTACCCGCGCTGATGGCTCTGGATGCAGCGAAAACCCTTGCCCGACCTGTGATTTTCCTCGCGGTGGCTGATGTGGTTCTGGGCCTGCTGCTTTGGCTCGGGCTCACGTCGATTTATCCGCTCGTGCGTTTCCGGGCGGCGCTCGGCCTCGGCATCCTCGGCTTCATCGCCCACGCGCAGGGAGCCACGACACAGCTGGTGGCAATTGCGGCCGGCTCGGCCGGATTGTTCTTCTCCACGCTCGCATTATCGGTCGTCCCGGCGGTGATTGCGGCGATCGCCGGGGTCGGCGGCATGGGGCTGCTGGCGTGGCTCGTCTGGAGCGCCTGAGACGTGACGAGCGAGGAGAAAGTCCGCGGGCCGGTACCGGCCAAGGAGGCCACCGCGCGCCACCGCCTTGTGGAAATCTGGCGGCGGGAGATCTGGCTGCCGGCGAACCTCAAGGACAACTCTCCGCGCGGGTGGCTCTACGCGTGGCTGCGGGTGCTCTCAATTTCGGTTACTGTTTTCCTCGAAACCAAGGCCCCGAGCCGGGCGGCCGCGCTGAGCTTCAGCTCGCTGCTCAGCCTGGGCCCGCTGGTCGCGATCGGCGTGCTGGTCGGCGGCTTCGTGCTCGGCAAGGAGGCCGACCCCGGGGTCATCGCGGCCCAGATCGGCGGCCTCCTGCAACAGGCGGCACCTCAGCTGAAATCGCTGCAATCCGGGCCGGGCGAGGCCGCCATCACGGTTAATCCGGAGCTGGTGAACCTCGTCTACGGTTTCATCCAGAGCGCGCGCTCGGGCTACGGCGGCGCTTTCGGCGCGCTCACCCTGATCTTCATCGTGCTGCTGCTGTTCAAGGCGGTGGAGGACGCGTTCAACGACATCTGGGGCATCCGGCTGGGGCGCTCGCTCCTTATGCGGATCGTGTTCTACTGGACCATCCTCACGCTGGGCGCGGTGCTGTTCTTCGCCTCGGTGGCGATGCTCGGCGCCGGCGCGGCGGTAAATGTCTTCGCCGAATCGCTGTCTCGCCTGCCCGGCGGCGCCAATCTGGTGGCGGCACTACGCTGGTCGCTGCCGGCCATCTCCGTGGTGACGCTCGCGCTGATGCTGGCGCTCGTTTACCGCGTCGTGCCCAACACCCACGTGTTCTGGCGGGCCGCGATTGTCGGCGGGGCGGTCGTCGCCACCCTGCTGATGCTGAACAACCTCGTCGCCTTCTTCTACGTGCGACGGGTGATCCTCACCCAGAGCCTGTACGGGCAGCTCGCGGTGCCGCTCGTGCTCATGCTCGGGTTGTACATCTTCTGGCTCTACGTGCTGATCGGCGGGATCATCAGCTACGCCGTCCAGAACGTCCACTTCCGCAACAGCCAAGCCGCCTGGGGCCAGCTCACCGAATCGATGCGCGAGCGGCTGTCGCTGGTTGTACTCCTCACGATCGGGAGGCGTTTCCAGGCCTGCCTGCCCCCGGTGACCGCCTCGGAGCTCAGCGACCTGTTGCAGGTGCCGACGCAAATCCTGAACGAGTGCATCAACCGCCTCGTCGACATGCGGCTGGTGATCACGTTGCGCCCCGCGGCCCACACCCCCGCCACCGAGCACCGCTATCAACC
>JBEGJD010000327.1:0-3113 GCA_041184765.1 Verrucomicrobiota bacterium
TCGCGGCCGAACTACGGTACGCTGCTGCTGCAGGCGACACTCGAGGATCCGGGCGCGCTCGCGCGCCCGGTCCAGTTGAACTTCCGCGCCAGGCTGATGCGCCCCGACCCGCAGACCGGCGTGGGCGACCTCCTCGAGTTCATCTGCAACGAGGACAACCAGTACGGCTCGGCCGGCGACTTCCGTCCCGGCACCGGCGGCAGCAACACGCCCTGATCGCGGTTGTTGGCGCCCACCGAAAACTGACCAGCACGGTTCGTCGAAAATTGACCAGGGCCAGCAGCCGGCGGCCGTGGCCGCCGACGGTGATTCTACGTCGTAGTTAGTTCGTGTCGGCGGGACCCTCCTGTGGCTTGAGCCGGGCCTGCTCCCGTGACTTGATCCGCGCCTTGGCCGTGTGGCTGCTGTGGCGGAAGCGATAGGACTCGTTGCCCGTCTCGATGATGTGGCAGTGATGCGTCAGCCGATCGAGCAGCGCCGTCGTCATCTTGGGATCGCCAAAGACGCTCGCCCACTCCGCGAAGACGAGGTTGGTGGTGATGATCACGCTGGTGTGCTCGTACAGCTTCGAGAGCAAGTGAAAGAGCAGCGCACCGCCTGATTGCGAGAAAGGCAGATAGCCCAGTTCGTCGAGGATCACCAGGTCCAGGTGCATGAGCTGATGCGCGAGGCGCCCGGCGCGGCCGCTCGCTTTCTCCTGTTCGAGCGTGTTGACCAATTCGACCGTGGAGTAGAAGCGCACCCGCTTGCCGTGGCGCGTGACGGCTTCGATGCCGAGCGCGGTCGCCAGATGCGTCTTGCCGGTGCCGGTCCCGCCGATCAAGACGAGGTTCTCCGCCTGGGCGGTGAAGGTTGTCGTGGCGAAGCCGCTGATCTGGCGGCGATCGACCTTCGCCTGATCGAAATCGAAGCCGGCGAGGTCACGGTGAATCGGAAAGCGCGCGACATGCATCTGGTAGCGGATGGAGCGCGTGGCACGATCCGTGGCTTCGGCCTGCACCAGCTGAGCGAGGCCCGGCGTGGCCGTCGTCATCACGGGCTGGCCCTGCTCGAGGCCTTCGGCGTAGCAGGCGGCCATGCCGTACAGCCGCAGGCGTTTGAGGTCGGCGACGAGATCAGCCATGCGTCACCTCCCCCTCGCGCAGCGTATCGTAGCGGTGCGGATCCGCCACCGGCGCCGCCGCGACCGTCAAGGCGGTGGCGACCGAGGGGACCGGCGGACCGTCCGTGAGCCGCGCGATCACGTTCAGCACATGGTCGGCGCTCGGGCGGCCGGTCTCCAGCACGAGTTCCACGGCGACCAGGACGGCATCGACGCCGTGCCGCGGGACCGCCATCAGCACGCGGGCCATGACCTTGTCCCCGCCCTCGTGCCGCAGGAGGGCCCGCCGGAGCCGCTGCAGCGGATCGGGCAGATCGGCAAACGGCGCCCCATTCCGCAGGGCACCCGGTTTCCGTTCGACGAGCGGCAGGTAGTGCTGCCAGTTGTAGACCACGTGATCCCGGTCGACCGCGCGCGCATGGTCGGCGACGACCCCGCTGTCGGCGACGATGACGACCCGCTCGGGGTAGAGCCGGACGCTGACCCGGTGGCCCGCCCACGCGCAGGGGACCGAGTAGCGATTGCGCGCGACGGTCACCAGGCTGGTGCTCGACACGCGCGCCGGCAGCTCCACGTAGCCATCGAACGGCGTGGGCATCGGCATCAGGTGCGCGCACTCCTGTTCCCACGCGGCGCGGATCGTCATCCCCGGCAGCTCCGGGTGCGGCGCATCCCAGGCGGCGAGGCACTGGGCGGCGAGCCAGGCATTGAGCTCCGCGAAGCTGCCGAAGCGCGCCTGCTGCGCATCCTGCCAGATCCGCCGCCGGGCGTCCTGCACCCCCTTCTCGACGCGCCCCTTCTCCCAGCCGGAGGCGACGTTGCAGAAGTCTGGCTCGAAGAGGTAATGCGCTGTCATCGCTGCAAACCGCGCATTGACGACGCGGCCGCGGTCCTTGCGGGGCGTGCGGTCGACCGCCGTCTTCATGTTGTCGTAGATGCCGCGGCCGGCGACGCCGCCCAAGCCGGTCAGGCAGCGTGTATGCGCGTCGAAGAGCATCTCGTGCCCCTGGCTCGGATACCCCGCGAGCCAGAAGGCCCGCGACGCACACAGCTTCATGTGCGCCAGCTGCACTTTGCGCCACACGCCACCGATGACGAGGCCCTCCTCACTCCAGTCAAACTGGAAGGCCTCGCCCCACGCGAAACTCAGGGGCACATACGCCGCCCGTGCGGCTCCCGCCCCCTGCTCGGCCCGCCACGCCCGCATGAATTCGGTGACACGCCCGTAGCTGCCCGGAAATCCCTGGTCCCGCAGCTGCGCGAAGAGTCGTCGTGCCGTCCGGCGCTCGCGGCGGGGCCGGCGGGCGTCGGCCGCTAACGCGTCCCGCAGGACCGTTTCGTAGGGTCCGATCTTCTTGGGACCGGGAGGGCGACGGTACCGCATCTCACTGCGAGCCGGCGCGCGCAGCCATGTCTTAATCGTGTTTCTCGACAGACTCGTCCGGCGCGCGATCTCGCTGATCGACAAGCCGTCCCGTAACCGCATCCGGCGGACCTTCGCGTACATCGCCATGGTGTGCACCTCTCATCCCTACCGGCTTCAGCACCGGCGGGACGGTCGGAAACACCCTGGTCAATTTTCGGCGGACAGAACCTCGATTTCCTGGTCAGTTTTCAACGGGCGCCAACATAGACAAGACGCCGTGCGCGTGGTGTTCTCGACCTCACAGGTCAACAACGCGCCTCTTTTTGACGGGTCCGGACGGTTTTAGAGGGTCTAAAGCGGAGCGGGTGTCCAGGTCCGCTGACTTCCTGTTAGCGCGGTTCTGGTGGGTCGAGAGACGGGTGGGAAGGACTGCTTGGATAACGCGCCGGTCGCCGTTCCAGCGGGTGCTGGACGGGTACCAGAAGGTGTCTGCGCGACCCTCAAACCCGACTACTTACCCGACTACCCCTAAAACACCAACGGACGACCCGTGTAGAATAGCGTCCGTAAGTCGCTGTATTTATTGACTTTATATTGGTGCGGAAGGGGGGACTCGAACCCCCACGGTATTGCTACCGCCAGCCC
>JBEGJD010000328.1:0-6042 GCA_041184765.1 Verrucomicrobiota bacterium
GGATCGAGCACGATGACGCGGGGCGCGGGACGCGGCGCTTGTCCGTGGCCCGGCCGCAGCAGGGGCAGGAGGCAGCGCTCGTGGTCCACCCGGCTCACGAACGCCTCACCTCCGTTCGCGACGACCGGATCGCCGAGGAACACCCGCAGTCCGTTCACGGTGATTTCCCGGCTCTCGACCTCGATCTCGGCGCGTCCACCGGGGCCCTTGAGCTCGAGCCTGCGGCCGGCCTCGATCCACGTGAGACGCGCGCCGAGCCGCGGCGCCGCGGCGGCGAGGGAAACGTAGTCGATGCGTCCGAATCGCCGGCCCGGGAGGGCGCTCTCGGACGAGGCGGCGGGCGGGGGTGGAGCGCTGGTCGGAGCGGCGTTGACGGCTCCCGGCCGCGTCGGGGCCGAACGCGCCGGGGCATCCGCGGCCGCGGCGACAAACGCCGGGGCGAAAGCGAGGAACAGCAGACGCGCCGCCCGACTCATGGCGGCGGTAAACTCAAGCCGGCCCGGCGCCGGGGGACTGACCCTCTTCCTCCGGCTCCTCGTCCACGGTCTCTTCCAGGAACTTAGGCTTCCGCTTGTTGGCGGGGAGCGGCGTCAGCATCACGTGGATGTTGCGGCCGATGAGCTTGGGATCGGCATCGGGATGGGCCATGCCGGCGAGCTCCGAGACCGCGCGCTTCATCACATCGAAACCGATCTCGGTGTGCGCCATCTCGCGGCCGCGGAACTTCAGCCGCATCTTCACCTTGTTGCCATGGTCGAGGAACTCCTCGGCGTGGCGCAGCTTCGTCTCAAAATCGTGCTGCTCGATGCGCGCGGTGAACTCGATCTCCTTGATCTTGCTGGCCGTGGACTTCGAGTTGGAGGTCTTCTTCTGCTCCTCGTAGACGTACTTGCCGAAATCCATGATCCGGCACACCGGGGGCGTGGCGTTGGGCGCCACCTCGACGAGGTCGAGGCCGTTTTCCAGCGCGAGGTTGATCGCCTTGGTGGTGTCGATGATCCCGAGCTGTTTGCCCTCGGGGGAGATCAGCCGCACCTGCGGCACCTTGATTCGGTGGTTGCGGCGGATGGCCGCGAAGGGGTCGACGTTGCGACGTTGGAAGGATCCGGGGCGGCCGCCTGGGGCGGGAGGAGACGAGAGGGCCATCAATGGTTGCGATAGAGTGTCGGGACAGACCCTTGTCGCCCGAAGCGTTCCCCTCGGCAAGGGTTATTTCCACCGGCCGGGGGCAACTCGACGTTCACACGCTGAAACTCTCGCCGCAGGAGCAGCTCGCCTTGGCGTTCGGGTTGGAGAACTTGAAGCCACCCGCCACAAGCGCGGAGGAGTAGTCGATCTCAGTGCCCTTCAGGTAGAGCGCGCTGCGGCTGTCCACCAAGACCGCAACGCCGGCTGTCCGCACGAGGATGTCCCCTCGGCGTGCCTCGGGTGTGAACTTCATCTTGTAGCTTAGTCCGTTGCAGCCACCGCCGGTGATCGCCACGCGCAGGAACTCGCCCTGCCCCTCCCGGACAATCAGCGCGCGGACTTTGACTCCCGCGGGATCGGTCAGCCGCACCAGACTCTCCCCGCCCTCGCGCACGCCTTCGGGCAGGCCCGCGCCACCTCCGGTGGACACGAGCGGCAAGGGCGGCGGAAGAACGGCGGTCGACATCGTCCCCATACGAAATCGCCGCGGAGCGGCGGCGCAACTTTCGAGTGGGCCGCGCCGCGGAAGATTTCGGCTGACGCCCCGTCGACGACGTGCGCGAGTGTCGCCGCCATGCGAGACATCCAGCCTCCCGCCCGGTTTTCCGCCGGCACCGCGATCCTCGTGGTGATCGGCGTGATCGCCGCCGAGATGGCGATTGAGGTGCTGCTCGCGCGCGCGGTGCAATTCGGGGCCCTGCTCGGCCTGCTTCCGGCTTCCGCGACCGGACCGGAGGCGGAGCCCACGCTCCTCATCGCGACAAAACTTCTCGGCACCGCACTCGTCACCGCCTGGGCCCTGCGACGCAACGGGGAAAACTGGCGGGCCGCGGGCCGGCCGGGGTTCGCCCCGGCGCACCTCGCCCTCGCGCTCCTGCCGGTGGTCGCGGGCATCACCGTGTTTCTTTCGGAACTGGACAACGTGATGCGCGCGGTCCTGCCCGGGTTCCTGCTGGAGCAACTCGACTTCGCGCCCGACCTCGACGCGCTGGTGAACACTTCGTGGCAGGGGCCGGTGCTGGCGGTGGTCGTCGCACCCCTGACCGAGGAACTCGTATTTCGGGGGCTGATCCTGCGCGGCCTGCTGGGACGCTGGCGCCCAGCGACAGCGATCATCGCGTCCGCGGCGCTGTTCGCGGCCACCCACCTCAACCCCGCGCAGGCCCCCGTGGCGATGCTGCTCGGGCTGGTTCTCGGCTGGGTCTTTGTGCGCACGCGCTCGCTCGGGCTCTGTATTGCGGGTCACGCGGTGAACAACGCCGCCACCTACGTCACCGATTTTCCGTTCGAGGTGCGCGGGTTCAACTTCGTGCCTGAAGACGTCGAGGTGATCTTCCATCCATGGTGGTTCAACGCCGCCGGAGCGCTGCTATTCTGCGGAGGCCTGTGGTGGATCCACCGCCACGCTCCGGTCGCCGCCCCTTGGCTGCGCCTCGCCGCCAAGGTTCCGGTCGTGCCCGAGCCCCCGGTGCTTGCCCCGCCGCCGCTGGCAGTTGGGAGTTGTCAGTCCGTGACCTCCGGCGAGAGTGCGGGGCCCATGTCCGGCGACCTCGGTCAACTCGTCACTTCCCTCGCGCAACGCGCGCGGGCTGCGTCGTTCACGCTCGCGACGACGCCGCGCGCGGCCAAAGACGCGGCTTTGCTGCGGCTAGCCGCGCTGCTGGAGGAATCGACCGCCGAGCTGCTGGCCGCCAACGCCCGCGACCTGGCCTCGCCGGAAGCGGCGGCGCTCACCCCCGCCGCGCGGGACCGGCTGACGCTAAACGAAGACCGCCTGCGGCACCTCGCTGAATCGGTGCGGCAGGTCGCCGCCCTCCCCGATCCAGTGGGAACCGTACTGGAGGAGACGACCCCCGCTAACGGCCTGCGTCTGCGCAAGGTCCGCGTGCCGATCGGAGTGATCGGGATCATCTACGAGTCGCGTCCCAACGTGACGATCGATTGCGCCGTGCTGTGCCTGAAGAGCGGCAACGCGGCCGTCTTGCGGGGCGGCAAGGAGTGTTTCCACACCAACCTCGCGCTCGCGGCGCTCGTGCAGCGCGCGCTCGCCGCCGCCGGCCTGCCGTCCGACGCGGTGCAGCTTGTGCCGACGACCGACCGCGCGGCGCTCGCGACGCTGCTGAAGCTGAACGATCTCATCCACTGCATCATCCCGCGGGGCGGCGAGGGGCTCATCCGGCACGTCGCCGAAAACAGCACCATCCCCGTCATCAAGCATTACAAGGGAGTCTGCTTCGTCTACGTGGACGCCGCGGCCGATCTCGCGATGGCGGAGGCCGTGACGGTCAACGCCAAGGTGGCGCGTCCCAGCGCCTGCAACGCCGCGGAGCAACTTCTGGTGCACCGCTCGGTGGCAGACCGGTTTTTGCCGGCCGTCGGCCGCGCCCTGGCCGCGCGCGGGGTGGAGTTGCGCTGCGACCCGGCCGCCGCCGCGATCCTCGCCCGCGAAGGCGTCGCCGCCGCCGCCGCGGGTCCCGCCGACTTCACGGCCGAGTTCCTCGGGCTGGTGCTGGCGGTGCGGGTGGTGGACTCGCTGGACGAGGCGGTGGCGACGATCAACCGCGACGGCTCCGGCCACAGCGACGCGATCATCACGGCCGACGAGCCGGCGGCGCGACGCTTTCTCGCGGAGGTCGACAGCGCCGCGGTGTTCTGGAACGCGAGCACGCGGTTCAACGACGGTTTCGAGTTCGGTTTCGGCGCGGAGATCGGCATCAGCACGGACCGCCTGCACGCGCGCGGCCCCATGGGGCTGCCGGAACTCTGCAGCTACAAGTACCTCGTCGAGGGCACCGGCCAGATCCGCGGCTGAACCAACCCGCGGCTGCTCAGCCCGCACGCTCCTTGAAGCCGCAGGCGAGCAACGTCTCGAAACGGGGCTCGACCTCCTCGCGCGCGACGGCGGTGACCTCGACCTTGGCGAAGCCCGCCTTGCGCAGGAAGCCGTGCAGCGCGCTCTCCTTGAACCCGAGCCAGCGGTCGGCGTACAGCTCGCGGGCCTTCGCGAAGGAGTGCTCGTTGAGGTCGAGCACGACCAGCTGACCGCCCGGCCGCAGGATGCGAAACGCCTCGTCGACCGCCTTCTGCGGGTGGCGCGCGTGGTGCAGTGCCTGACTCAGGATCGCCAGATCGACGGAGGCGTCGACGAGCGGCACCTGCTCAATGTCGCCGAGCTTGTAGGCGAGGTTGGCGAGCCCGTTCTTGCGCGCGAGCTCGGTGCCGACCTCCACCATGCGAGGTGAACTGTCGATGCACCACACCTGCCGGGCGCGGCGCGCGAGCAGTTGAGAGACGAGCCCCTCGCCCGCCCCGAGATCGGCGATGTCGATCGCCGGAGTGAGTCGTAACGCCAGGTGGCCGATCGCCTCCCACGAACGCCCCGGGCAGTAGTTCCGCCCGAGGCGGCCGGCGATCAGGTTGAAATACTGCTCCTGCGTGCGCCGGCGCTTTTGCAGGATGCGGTCGAGATTCTCCCGGTCCTCCGCCAGCACCGGCAGCTCCGCGACCGAATCCAGCGCCGCGCGCGTGAGCGCCTGCGTGCGCGCAGGCAGGCCGGCCCGCAGGGAATAGAAGGCGTTCTTTCCCTCGCGACGGTCGGACACGAGGTTGACCGTGCGCAGGAGCGCGAGCTGCGATGAAATGCGAGACTGGCCCATGCCGAGGATCTCCTGCAGCTCGGCGACCGAGAGCTCCTCGCGCGCCAGCAGGGCGAGCAGGCGCAGACGCGTCGGGTCCGACAAAGCCTTCAGGATGTCCCAGGATTCATTCACGCGACGCCCACCGTGGAAGCCGCCCTCGTCGAAGGCAATGGAGGAGACGGCCGCGCGCCGTCGACCGGCCTCAGCTTCCCGCGCCCTCGGTGGAGGCCGGCGCGGCCTCGCCCTTCAGGGCGTTGAGCGCCGCGTGCCAGCCGAGCGTGGCGCACTTGATGCGCGCCGGGAAGGCATGCACGCCGGCGAAGGCGGCGAGATCGCTGATTTCCTCCGGCGCCTCGCCGGTGGTGACGATCCGCTTGAAATCCTCGTAGAGCCCCCGCGCCTCCTCCGTCGTACGTCCCTTGACCAACGTGGTCATCAATGAGGCGCTGGCCTGGGAAATCGCGCAGCCCGCCCCGTCGAAGGAAATCTCCGCCACGCGGTCCCCCTCCAGCCGCAAGTAAACGCTGCACTGGTCGCCGCAGGTCGGGTTTTCGCCGTGCGCCACGCGGTTCGCGGTCGGCAGGCGGCCGCGATTCCGCGGGCGCTTGTTGTGGTCGAGGATGACCTGCTGGTAGAGCTCAGTGAGATCGCCGGACATGCGGACGGAGAATGGCGCTGTCCGGGGGACGGCGCAACGCGAGGTTTCGTCGGCGGCCTACCGCAGGCCCACCGGCGTGCCGAGCACCTCACGCAGGATGATGGCGCTGCGGGCCGAAGCCGCATCGCGCAATTCCTCGGCCAGCCCGCCGCGATGGGCTCGCGCGGACGCCGTCGCCGCGGCGGCCTCGACCGACTCGCGCGCGGCGCGACGCTTCGCCTCGGCCCGTTCGGCCTCCAACTGCCGCAATTCCTCGGCGAGCCGGCGCTGGCGCTCCAGTTCCGCGGTGCGACGATCCGGCACTTCCGCCAGCGTGGCGGCGGCGACCGGAGGCGGCGCAGCGGATCCTCGAACGGCTCGGGCATCCGCGTGGTCTCGGGCCCCGGCGCGGCCGGCGCCTCCCGGCGCGCAAGCGGCGGCGGCTCCGGTGCTGCCGCCGGAGACGGGACTTCGCCGCGCCGTTCCGCGATCCGTCGTCGGATCTGCTCCTGGATCTCCTGCACCCGGCGCTCCTCGTCGAGGGCGTCGGGCTTGGAGGCGGGCGGCGGCGCCTGACGA
>JBEGJD010000329.1:0-10252 GCA_041184765.1 Verrucomicrobiota bacterium
GCACCATGCTGGACACCGTGAGGTCAGGACCCGCGCGGATCACTCCCTCCCGCATCGCCTCCCGGAACTCCGGCGGAATCTCGCGCTCGTCGAGAAACGCGTACGGCCAGCGCGCGGGGCCGTCGCACAGCAACAGCGCCACACGGCCGTCGGTCGCGAGCCGGTCCGCCGCCGGCCCCCGCCGGTCGAGCATCGCCCCGAACCAAGCTTGCATCAAAAGGGCCGACTCCTCCGCGGCCAAGACGGTGGGGCTTTTCGCGGGATCCGCGGCGTGCCTCGCGGCCGCCAGCCCGAGGATGCGTTGGATGAGCCGGCTTTGATGGAGGCGATTGTGGATACGATGGGCGCGCAGATAATCCTCCACTCGCACATAGGCCGCGTTCCATTCGTCCATCGATCCCGTCGCCGGCCGGAAATCGGCGGCCAAGGGGAAACCTCCGTTGCTGGCGGATGAGCCGTTCATCGGGGCCAGAGATGCGACCAAGTTTCCGTCAGCGCCTCCCCCTGCTCGCCACGGATGAAGCACCGCAGCTCCACCGGCCGCGCCGGCTCACCCGGCCGGATCGTGAACGCGACGCGCCACGAACCGTTTTCCGGATTCCGTTGGATCGACGCGTGATTCAGGGCCGCCCCCTCGCCCACCGAGACGATCGGCGAGACCTTGGCGTCACCCTTGAGCCGCGTCAGCGCGCCCCCCTCGAAATCGACCACAAAGCGGTGGAGTCCCGGCTCGTAGTAGGCGGTGCGCCCGCTACGGGTAGCCCGCACCCGTCCCAACGCCGCTCCCGGTCGTTCGAGCGACCAATGCAGCCGGTACTCCAATTCGAGCGTCCCTCCCGCCGGCGGAGAGTTCTCCGGTTTCCAGAACGCCACGATGTTGTCGTCGAACTCCGTGCCCGTGGGAATCTCCACCAACCGAACGCCGCCGCGCCCCCAATTTCCGCGCGGCTCCACCCAAACCGAGGGGCGGCGATGGTAGGACGCCTCGAGGTCCTGGTAGTTCTCGAAGTTCCGGTCGCGCTGCAGCAGCCCGAAGCCTCGCGGATTCTCGTCGGCAAACGTCGCGACCCGCAGCGCCCGGTGGTTCACCAGCGGACGCCAGATCCACTCCCCCGTCCCGGTCTGGATCTGCAGGCCGTCCGAGTCGTGCACCTCCGGCCGGAAATCATCCGCGGGCGAATGGGAATCCTCACCCCGCCAGAACATGCTTGTGAGCGGCGCCAGCCCGAGAACGCCGACGGCGCGGCGAAAGTGGAGCGCGGCCCGCACGTCGACCGTGGTGGTTTTCCCCGGTGCGATGATGAATTGGTACGCGCCGGTAACGCTCTCGCTCTCCAGCAGGGCGAGCACCGTCACCCGATCGTCGCCGGCCTGCGGACGCTGTAGCCAGAACTCGGGGAAGCGCGGAAACTCCTCGGGCCCGGTCGCAGCGGTGTCGATCGCGAGTCCCCGCGCGGAGAGACCGTAGGCGGCGAGCTCGGGCAAGAACCGGAAGTAACTGGCGCCGGCGAACGAGCCGATCTCCGCCGGTGGCGAGCCGCGTCCGGCCCACGGATACATGAGACGGAATCCGGCGAAACCCATGCCCGCCGGAATCTCGCCGGTCGGGATACCGAGGTAGCTGAAATAATCGGTCCGGAAAGGCAGCGGACGCACCGCGCCACCGATGATCTCGTTCACCCGTACCGACCGGTCGAAGAGAAACCCCGGATGCAGGAACTGCACCGCGAACGCGGGACCATCATTGAGCCAAAGGGAACGGCGTCCGTCGAACGTGATTCGCCGCAGGTCGTCGTAGGAAAGCCGCTTCAGCCAATCCGGCACCTCACCGCGTGCGGGCGCCGGTGCGGACGCGGCGAGCGCGGCGGCCCGGGCACGCAGGGAGTCGAAGGTCATCCCGGCCTCCGCGGCGTGCGCGACCGAAAGACCCAGCACCAGACAACCGGCGAGCGCGAACCGCGGCGCGTTCATTTCTCGAGGAAGTAGCCTCGTTGCCGGTCCGAGATCGGCAATTCCGCGCGCTCCATGACCTTCAGGAGGTCCTCCCAGATCAGGCGCTTCTTCCGATTGGTCGGCTCCCGCAGGATGTAGCTCGGATGGTAGGTAACCATGAGCGGCTTGCCGCCAAAATCGTGCCAACGTCCGCGCACGTCGCCGAGCGCCTTGAACGAGCGGAAGCCCAGCAGGCCCTGCGCGGCCGTGGACCCGAGCGCGACGAGCAACTGCGGATTCACCACGTCGATCTGCGCGCGGAGATAGGGCAGACAATAGCGCATCTCGTCCTCCGTCGGCGGGCGGTTGCCCACCTGGTCGCGTCCCTCGGCCGTGGGCATCTGCGGGCGCCAGTTCATGATGTTGCCGATGTACACATCGGCCCGCGCGACACCCATTCCCTGGATCATCTTGGTGAGCAGCTGACCCGCCGGTCCCACGAAAGGCTCACCCTGGATCTCCTCCTCCGCGCCCGGAGCCTCACCGACAAACATGATGCGCGCGTCCAGCGTGCCGACGCCGAGAACCACCTTCTTTCCCGGCCGCACGTTCGCGCGGCAGACCGGATCTCCGGTCACCAGCGCGAGCAAGGCGTCCCAGCGGGTGCGCTTGTCACCCTCCGGCAACTTGACCACCGGCGTGTCTGGCAACGCCGCGATCGCGACCCGCGGCACCTGGACCACCGGCGTCGGGGCTGGAACAGCGGCACGTGACGCGGGGGAAACATTGGCAGCCGCCACCGGCGTCTTTTCCGCCGGTGCTTCAGCCGGGTCCGCCGCTGTCACCGAACCCGCGGACCTCGCCCGCACCGCCCGGCGCACGGCGACCAAGGCTTCCTCGGTGACGGGCACATTGCCCACCCCCGCGCTCTTCAGGCGGCGTAACTCCTCGGCGACGGCGAGCAGGGCTTGGCGCATCGCTTCAACTTTCCCGCCCGGCGAGGAGCCGCTCAACGTGTTTCGCGAGCAGGTCGAACTCCAGGTTCACCGGATCACCCGCGCGGCGCGCGGCGAGATTAGTGACCTCGCGGGTATGCGGAATGATCCAGACCGCGAGAAAGTCGTCCCCGTTCTCCGCCACGGTGAGCGAGATGCCGTCGATCGCGATGCTGCCCTTTTTCACAACGAGCCGGCTGAACTCCCGGGGGATACGCACGCGCAGGTAGTGATCCTTGCCCCGACCCTCAAAGGTCTCGATGGCACCGATCGCGTCGACGTGCCCCGTCACGAAGTGTCCGCCCATTTTACCGCCCAGGCGCAAGCTGCGTTCCAGGTTCACCTGCGCACCAACTCCGAGCGCCGCAAAATTAGTCAGGCGGCGCGTCTCCTCCAGGACGTCGAAGCGGATGCCGCCCGCGTCGAACTCGGCCGCCGTGAGACAGCAGCCGTTGACGGCGATGCTATCCCCGATCACCAGCCCGTCGAGCACTGCCCGGGCCGCCACGCGCAGGCTCCAAGCCTCCGCCCGCGGCTCGAAGGCGAGCACGCGGCCGGTTTCCTCGACGATGCCGGTGAACATGCCTCGGGAGGAAACCTCGAATCACCGGCGCGCCAAGCCGCAAACGGGCGCGTCCGCCACCCCGGCTACGGCGCCGGCCCTCGCGCCGCCTCCGGAGTTGTCACGCATCAACTGACAAACCGGCAGGCCGGGCTTCACTTCAGCTTCACTCGCAGGACCGCAGTCTCGTTGCCGCGGGCCACCAGCAGCACGAACTCGCCGCGCTCCTTGTCGCCTTCGATCGCGCCGAGCCGACCGGTCGCGTCGGCAAAATCCCTAGCCTCCGTCCCGTCGATCTCGCAGATCCAATCATCCGGACGCAGGCCCGCGGTCGCCGCCGGACTGCCGGTCTTCACGAAATGCGCGATCACGCCGGAGAGCACCCCGGGGCGCTGGCGGCGTTCCACGGCGTCGCCGTAAACCGGCTCCCGCGCGGTGAATCCGAGCCGATCGAAGAACTTCCGCTCCGCCTCACGCGCGAGCTTCGGCTGATCGCCGAGCGTCACCGTCACCTCCACACGCGCGGTTCCGCGCAGCACCGTCAGCACCAGCTTGTCGCCCGGAACGCGGCGCTCCACCTCGCGCTCCAAGTGAGCAACGACGGCGCGATCGGGTTTCAGTTGCGGTAAGGGAGCGCCGTTCAACGCGAGGATGATGTCGCGCGGCTTCAGACCCGCGGTCTCCGCCGGGCTGCCCTCGAGCACCTCGCTCACCACCGCGCCCGACTGCGACTGCAGGTTGAGGAATTTCGCCACCTCGCGGTCCATGGGCTCCAGACCGTAGCTGCCGAGCCACGCGAGCGGGCGTCCCGAGGGATCGCGCGGAACACGGCCGATGTGAGGAAGCACCTCGCCCGCCACGAGGAAAGCGCTGCTCTCCTCGACGTTGATTAGCATGGTCGGCACCGGCCGGCCGCTCCGGGAAATTTGCAGGAAAGTCTGTCCGCCGGAAGGCCCGGCCAAACCGACCAGCACACCCTGCGCGTCAAAGACCGGAAGACCCGGTGCGGCCACTTCTTGCTGCGCAACCGCGGTGAGCTGGGGCACCGATTGAAGCAGCGCCACGTTGCTGCGGAGAATGTACGGGGCGAAGTCCTCGTCCTTGGGGCGGAGACCGATACCCCAGACAGCTTCGGAGATCACGGGTTTGCGCGGGGCGCCCGCCCCGGCGAAGGCGGTGACGGGCGTCAGTTTCTCGCGGGTTTCCTCACCCGCCCGCACAAAGTGCCAGCCGGTGAACGCATCCTGGCCGAGATATTCCGCCGGCTTCCCGTCGCCCTCGCCCGGCAGGTAGACCTTGAACTCCTTCAACTGCCAGAGCGCCGCCCGTGGATCGACCGCGACCGATTGGAGGATGATGGTGCCCTTGGCATCCACCACCGTGCCCATGGAGACGGTGGGCCGCCGTTCCGTCTCAGTGACCGTAACGTACTCGACCGCGACGACACATTTGACTCGTTCCGCCCAGAGCGCTGGCAGGTCGGGCGTCGAGGCGGTGGCGACGGCAGCAAGCAGAGGGGCCGGGATGGTGCCGCGGAGAAGGCGGATGAAAAACGTCATGGCTTGATGATTAGAAGTGAGACCCGCCGGTTGCGCTGCGTCTCGATCAGCGTGGGCGCGGGGGAGGCTTCGTAAGCGGCGTGCGCCTGCTTCAGCACATCGAGCGAGTTGATCGACTGCTGGTTGACCTTGAGGAGGATGTCTCCGCGCGCGATGCCGGCGACATCGCCGGGAAAACCGGGCTGCACACCGATCACCACGGCGCCATCGCTGCCCTCCAGCTGATTCTCACGGGCATAGGTGCGCGAGACGCGGCGCACGCTCAGGCCCCATTTTTCCAGCGCCCACTCCTCCCCCACCCGGCTTTCCAGCCGCTCCGTTACCACGGGAAAATCCCGCGTCTCGGCACCCCGCTTCACGGAAAGGCGCAGCTCGGACCCGATGGGCCGGCTGGCGATGAGGTTCTGGATCGGGGGAAGTTGCTCCGGGAAACGTCCGTCCACGCGCGCGCCGTCGATCGAAAGCAGGATGTCGCCGGGACGCAGGCCGGCCTTGGCCGCGGGGGAGCCGGGGTCGACGCTGCTCACCAGGACGCCGGTGTTAAGCGCGAGCGCGTAGAAATTCTCCAGGTCCTGCAGCGCGCCCGGAACAATGCCGACGTAACTGCGCACGACGGCACCTTCCTGAACGAGGCGCTCCAGAACGACGCGGGCGGTCGAGGCCGGGATGGCGAAACCGAGGTTGTTGGCGCCGAGGTAGCCGCGGGAGGAAATGCCCACCACCTTGCCGTCGGACGTGACCAGCGGTCCGCCAGAGTTGCCGGGGTTGATGGCGGCGTCGGTCTGCAGCCACGTGTTGAACATGCCCGTCTCATAGCCGCCGATGCCGCGGGTGTCCTCGAAGTAACGGTTGGTATTGGAAACGATGCCGCGCGTCACCGTCCGCGTGAGCCCATGCGGTGTGCCGACCGCGTAAACCTCTTGTCCGGGGAAAAGCTTCTCGCTTTCGCCGAAACGCGCCGCGGCGAGCTTGAATCCCCGGCGCTTCACCTCGTCCATGTCGAGCCGCAGGACCGCCAGGTCGGTCCAGTGGTCCCACCCCACCAGCCGCGCGCCGACCCGCTCAAGGTTGGAGAGCGTCACATTGATCTCGACGGCGCGACGACCGACGACGTGAGCATTGGTCAGCACGACGCCGTCCTCCGACATCAGCACCCCCGAGCCGAGGCTGGAGGTGTAGCGCCGGGCGCCGGACTCGAACGCGAGCTCGCGTACGTTGATGCTGACGACCGACTCCAGCAGCCGGTTGAAACCGCGGCTCATCGCGGCACGGGCCTCGACGTTCACCCCGATGAGGACGGCGACCAGAGCCACGCGGAGCGCTAAGATTGACCGGGCTGGGAAAGGATTCACAGTCACAAGTTTTCGACGATGGCCACCACCAGCGCAGATTACAACTTCAGGGAACTCGAGCCGCATTGGCAGGCCGCTTGGGAGGCCGCCGCGCTCTCCCGCGCCGACAACGCCTCGTCGAAGCCGAAGTACTACATTCTCGACATGTTCCCGTACCCCTCGGGCGCGGGGCTGCACATCGGGCATCCCGAGGGTTACACGGCGACCGACATTCTGGCGCGCTATAAGCGGGCCCGCGGATTCAACGTACTCCACCCGATCGGGTGGGACGCGTTCGGCCTGCCGGCCGAGCAGCACGCGGTGAAGACGGGCACGCATCCGGCGTCGAACACCCGCAACAACATCACCAACTTCAAGCGTCAGATCCGCTCGCTCGGCTTCTCCTACGACTGGGAGCGCGAGATCGACACCACCGATCCGCGTTACTTCCGGTGGACGCAATGGATCTTCCTGCAGCTGTTCAAACGCGGGCTGGCCTATGTGGATGAGCGCCCCGTCTGGTGGTGCCCGGAGCTGCGCACGGTACTGGCGAACGAGGAGGTCATCGACGGTCGCAGTGAAGTCGGCAATTTCCCGGTCGAGCGGCGCAACCTCCGTCAATGGGTACTGCGCATCACGGCTTACGCCGAACGGCTGCTGGCCGACCTGAAGGACGTCGACTGGCCCGACTCCACCAAACGGATGCAGGAGGCGTGGATCGGACGCAGCGAGGGGGCTGAGCTCACGTTCGCGCTGGACGGCCATCCGGACGCCTCGCTGAAGGTTTTCACCACCCGGCCGGACACCCTGTTCGGCTGCACCTACATGGTGCTCGCACCGGAGCATCCGCTGGTGGACGTGATCACCACGCCGGAGCAGCGAGCGGCGGTGGGAGCGTACCGCAAAGCGGCCTCGGCGAAGAGCGATCTCGAGCGTACTGATCTCGCGAAGGACAAGTCGGGCGTCTTCACCGGCGCCTTCGCGATCAACCCGATCAACGGACGCAAGGTTCCGGTCTGGGCGGCCGACTACGTTCTGATGGGCTACGGCACGGGTGCGATCATGGCGGTGCCGGCGCACGACGAGCGCGATCATGAGTTCGCGACCCGGTTTGAACTGCCGGTCATCCGGGTGATCGCGGGGGAAAAGGGCGACGAGAAACTCCCCTACACCGGCGAGGGCCGGCTCGTGAACTCTCCTGGTTACGACGGTTTGCCGTGGGAGGAGGCCAAACGGCGCGTGACCGCCGATCTCGCCGGCCGCGGCGTCGGCCGCGCCAGCGTGAACTACAAGCTCCGCGATTGGCTCTTCTCCCGCCAGCGCTACTGGGGCGAGCCGTTCCCCATCGTCTGGGTGACGCCCGAGGACTACGCGCGCGTGGCCGTGCGGCGCGGTTCAGATCTTCCTCCGCAGCCGGTTTCCTATTCGGAAAACGGTAAGGTTTACCACGCGCTCCCGCTCCCTGCCCCGGCGCTGCCGCTCGAGTTGCCTGACGTTCAATCCTACCTGCCCAGCGGCACCGGCGAAAGCCCGCTGGCCAACCAGCACGACTGGGTCGACGTGTGGCTTAACGTGGTCACTGGAAAATGCGTACCGGCCTCGCAGTCCCGCCCCGCCGGCGACGACTGGGTGCGCGCGAGGCGCGAGACCAACACGATGCCGCAATGGGCCGGCTCCTGCTGGTACTACCTGCGATTCCTCGACCCCCGCAACGAGGCCGCGTTCGCCGGCCAAGATGCCCTGCGTTACTGGCGCGGCCCCGATCTGTACGTCGGCGGCGCCGAGCACGCGGTGCTCCACCTGCTGTACGCGCGGTTCTGGCACAAGGTGCTGTTCGATCTCGGCGTCGTGCCGGAACCCGAACCGTTCCGCCGCCTCTTCCATCAAGGCATTATCCTCGGCGAGGACGGCGAGAAGATGTCCAAGAGCCGCGGCAACGTGGTGAATCCGGACTCGATCATCCAGTCGCACGGCACGGACACGCTGCGCCTTTACCTGATGTTCCTCGGACCGCTCGAGGCGATGAAGCCTTGGAATCCCCGCGGCATCGAGGGCGTGCACCGCTTTCTGCAAAAGGTGTGGCGGGAACTGATCGGCGAGGACGGCAAGATGAGCGCAAAGCTCTCCGCCTCCGATCCCGGCGACGCGGCCGCGATCGAATTGAAACGGCTTTTACACGAAACGATTAGGAAGGTCGGAGACGACATCGAGGGTATGCGGTTCAACACCGCGATCTCGCAGATGATGATCTTCGCGAACGCGCTCCAGAAGGCACCGCGGGTCGAAATCACGGTGGCCCGCCAGTTCCTCCAACTGCTCGCGCCTTTCGCTCCGCACATTGCGGACGAACTATGGAGCCGCCTCGGAGGCACCGGCTCAATCCAGCAGGTCGCCTGGCCGGTTCACGACCCAAAGCTTCTGGAAAAGTCCGAAGTGAAGCTTGTTTTCCAAGTGAACGGGAAGTTCCGCGGAGACCAATTGATGCCCGTGGGAGTTTCGGAGGCGGATGCCGTCGCAGCCGCGCGCACCAATCCCAAGGTGGCGCCGCACCTCGAAGGCAAGACCCTCGCCCGTGTCATCTATGTTCCAGGGAAGATCCTGAATCTGGTCGTGAGCTGACGGGCCCATTCAGGAAAACGGAACATTCGCAGTCGGAAATCCCTGATTCTCCAACCTTGGGGAATCGGCGCTTGCGCCATATAGGGTGTTTCACCTATTTTCACTTTTGGTAGAGCTCAATTTACGAGCCTCCATCCACCTCCATTTAACCTCAGCCGATTTCCGATCTCAGTAATTACAAGCAGTTTGCCTTTTAGGCCGCTTCGCGACGCTTAAAGACCGTTCAGAGACCACAAGAAAACACAGCGCAGCTAAAGAGACGTCAGCCCCCGCTTGGCCCAATTCCCGAGACTAGCCCGTCCTCGATCAACTTCCGATACCATGAAACTTAAATTTTTCGGACTCACACTTTTGGCGTCGATGCCAGCGGGCGTTATTCTCGGTCAGTCCCCGAAACTCACCAACGAGCAGGTGGCCGAAATCAAGCAGGCGGCGCAATCCGGGAACACAGCAGCCGTCGCTCGCATGGCAGCCCAGAGTCCCGAGGCGGCGACGGCCATCGCTCAGACCGCGGCGCAGGCCAATCCAAGCGCTGCCGGCTCGATGGCGGCCGCCATCACGGCGGTCGTGCCTTCCGCCGCAGCATCGATCGCAACCTCAGTCTTCAACGCAACCCCGCCGCAAACCGCGACCGCGCAAACCGGTACCCTTTCCGCTGAGGTAGTTGCCCAAGTCCAGCAAGCGGCCCGTTCCGGAGACACCACGGGCCTGGCGGAGATCGCTGCGCAGAATCCCCAAGCCGCGGCCGCCGTCGCGGAGGTGGCCGCACAGGCGAACCCTTCCGCGGCATCCACCATCGCCGCCGCGGTCGCCACTTCTGTTCCATCCGCCGCCGCTTCCGTTGCGGCATCCGTCGCCACCGCGGTTCCTTCCGCCGCCTCAGCTATTGCCCTGAGCGTAAGCGCCGCGGCTCCGAGCGCGATCGCCTCGGTCGCCGCCGCCGTGATTGTTGCCGTGCCGGCCCAAGCGGCCGCCGTCGCCACCGCCGTGGTCGCCAGCGCACCCGCCCAAGCCGCCGCGATTGTCGCTACCGTCTCATCCGCCTCGCCATCCCAAGCCGGCTCGGTTGCCTCCGCTGTCGCCAAGGCCAATCCGTCCCAGTCCGCCGCGATTGTGGCCGCCGTTGTTTCAGTCGCGCCAAACGTCGCGGCTGCGGTCGCGACTGCGGTAACCACCGCCGCCCCTTCCCAAGCCGCCGCGGTCGTGGCGACCGTATCTGCGGTCGCCTCGACGCAGACCTTGGCCGCGGTGACA